>DAOWFY010000165.1 GCA_030637775.1 bacterium
TCCAGAAGAAAGGCGAGAACCGGAAGAAATCCTCAGACCGGAAAACCGATCAAGATTCCCGCCAAGAAGGTTCCGGTATTTAAAGCAGGAGCAGCATTGAAGAAGGCCGTGAAGTAAATAGGCTCGGAGGTTTACTCCAGCGGCACGCTTGCAGAGATGCTCGCTATGGGCGACTTCTCTATCCAGGCATTCATCCGTCGCCTAATGCACGCTTAGAGTAAACCTCCTCGCCTTGGTAGAGAAAACAACAGAAAGGAAGGCGGATTTTATTCTTTAAGAAGATAAAGTCCGCCTTTTATGTTTGACATCGCCAAGGCTTTTATTGTAAACTACTCTGCGATGATTAAAACAGTTGTCTGTGGAGCATCCGGAAGGATGGGAAGTCTCATCTCTCAGTTGATTGCGAGAGATAAAAATTTTTCTTTGGTCGGGGCCGTTGAGAGAATTAACCATCCAGAAATAGACAAAGAGATAGAAGGGATAAGAATAGTAAGGGAGTTAGCAAAAGTTGTAGAGAAGAGTGATGTCGTGATTGAATTTACTGCCCCGGCGGCCACCTTGGCGCATTTAGCCATCTGCGAAGAGAAAGGTGTGCCGATGGTTATTGGCACTACCGGTTTCAGTCAAGAAGAAATGGGTAAAATTGAAGATATTAGTAAAAAAATTCCCATTCTCCTTTCTCCTAATATGAGTTTAGGAGTTAACCTTCTTTTTAAACTGATTAAGGAGGCGGCGGTCATTCTCAAGGATTACGAGGTGGAAATTATTGAGACCCATCATGATCGAAAGAAGGATGCTCCCAGTGGCACCGCCAAGAGAATTGCCGAAATTATTGCTGAGAGCCGAAATAGCGATCTGGAGAAAATAGCTAAATATGGTCGTAAGGGTTTAGTGGGAAAGAGAAACCCTGAAGAGATTGGCATTCATAGTCTTCGGCTGGGTAATGTCATCGGAGAACACAGAGTCATCTTCGGGGGAATAGCGGAGAGGTTAGAGTTATTCCATAAGGCAGAGAGCCGAGAGACTTTTGCGCGGGGAGCATTAAAGGCCGCAGCCTTCATTGTCAAACAACATCCCGGCCTCTATGGTATGGAAAGTATCTTATGCAATACAGTGAAACACTGAAGAAACTACCAACCTACCTCTTCCTGAAGATCGAGCAAAAGAAAAAGGAGTTATTGAAGAAGGGAATAGACATCATTGATTTTGGCGTGGGGGACCCGGATTTACCCACGCCAAAAAATATTATTTGTGCGATGGGGAAAGCGGTTGAGAAACCTCAGAACCATCGCTATCCTTTAGGAACCGGCACACCTGCCTTTAAGGAGGCGATTGCTCAATGGTATAGGAAAAGATTCTCCGTTTCTTTAAATCCCGAAAAAGAGATTCTTGTCCTTCTTGGCTCCAAGGAAGGTTTGGGTCATCTTCCCTTAGCATTCTTAAATAAAGGCGATTTAGTCCTTATTCCAGAGCCAGCCTATCCGGTCTACCGAGCCGGGACAATTTTAGCCGGAGGCATTCCCTACTTTCTACCCCTAAAAGCAGAGAACAATTTCCTTCCCGACTTGAAGAGCATTTCACGGAAGGTTGCAAAAAGGGCAAAGCTCCTCTTCCTTAATTATCCCAATAATCCTACAGCATCTGTAGCCAGTAAAGAATTCTTTGAGAAGGCTGTTGACTTTTCCAGAAATAATGATATTGTCGTTCTTCACGATGCTGCCTATTCAGAGATCTATTACGAAGAGAAACCTTTGAGTTTCCTTCAGATAGAGGGGGCAAAGGGAATAGGAATTGAATTTGGCTCCCTTTCCAAAACCTATAATATGACCGGCTGGAGGATTGGTTGGGCCTGTGGTAGCGCTGAAGTCTTAGAAGGTTTAGCAAGGGTTAAAGGAAATATCGACTCCGGAACCTTTTTAGCGATACAGGAGGCCGGGGTTGAGGCTTTAAACGGACCACAGGAGGCCACCAAGGAGATAAGGAGAACTTATGAAGAGAGAAGGGATATTTTGTTTTCCGGTTTAAAGAAAGGAGGCTGGGAACTGAACAAACCTTCAGCAACCTTTTACCTCTGGGCAAGGGTACCTGCTGGTTATACCTCTGAGAAAATGGCCTCCATCTTGTTAGAAAAATCTGGAATTCTTGCCACTCCTGGCTCTGGTTTTGGTCCTTCAGGAGAAGGCTATCTTCGTTTTTCCCTAACAATAGATAAGGAAAGAATAAAAGAGGCAATAGAAAGATTAAAGAAGATTAAACTATGAAAAAGGTTTTGGTTGGGATAATTGTTGGTAGTAAGAGCGATCTTCCTTTTATGGAGGAAACAATAAAGACCCTGAAATCATTCAAAATTCCCTATGAATTAAAGGTTCTTTCTGCCCATAGAAATCCTGAGGAAACGGCTCAATATGCTAAAAAAGCAGAAAAGAGAGGGATAGAGGTAATTATTGCGGCCGCCGGGCTATCCGCTCATCTTGCCGGGGCTTTGGCGGCAAGAACGTTATTGCCGGTGATTGGAGTTCCTGTTCCCAGTGAGCCACTTGGTGGAATTGACTCCTTTCTTTCCACACTGCAGATGCCCTCCGGGATTCCGGTAGCCACAATGAGTATTGGAAAAAGTGGTGCAAAGAATAGCGCCATCCTTGCCGCAGAAATCTTAGCTCTGAAATATCCAGAGATTAAAAAAAGATTAAAAGAATATAAAAAAAGTTAAGAAAGTAAAAGATAATATCTTCAATGTCTGCTGATAATTTTGTTGCCATTACAGGGGATTTAGTCTCCTCCAGACAGATTAAAGAAAGGGAAAGGATTCAAAGAGAACTAGACAAGATAAATAGAAAGGTAAACAGAAAATTTAAAGAAGTTTTGGTCGTTCCCTTTTCCTTTCGAGGGGGTGATGAAATTCAGGGACTTCTTAAAGAATTTTTTTATAGTATAGAAATAGTCTATCTCTACACTAAAAATCTTTATCCTCAGAGAATCCGATTTGGTATTGGGAAGGGGACCATCTCTACAGCCATAGCGGAAACCACCATTCAAATGGATGGAAAGTCTTTTACCCGCTCCCGAGAAGCATTAGAAAGTGCTAAGAAAGAAAATAAATATATTGTATACTCCACTGGAAGTCCAAAAATTGACTCTTCGATCAATACCATCTTTCTATTAATACAATCTCTGCAAAGAGACTGGAAACCTTTACATTATCGCCGCTTCTGGCTTTATAAGGAATTGAAAAGTATAGAGAAGGTAGCTAAAGAAGAAGATATTTCAAAACAGGCAATTGCTAAAAGTTTAAAGATTGCTCACTGTGAAGTTTTACTAAAAGCAGAGAGGGTTTTAAAATCTTTGCTTTCGGAAGGGACTTCGTCTTTGTCAACCCCACAGGGTTGACTTCGTCTTTGTCAACCCCACAGGGTTGACTCAAATATTTATGAGTAAACCAATCTATTTACTTCTTGCTTATCTCGTTACTATCTTTGGTGGTGATCCTATAGTGAGAAAAATTTGCTTAAAATTGCAACTTCCCAAAGAAAAGAAGGAGGGTCTTCAGGGAGCGGGAAGATATATTGGTTATTTTGAGCGATTTTTGGCTCTTTCTGCTCTTCTCTTAGGGAAGTATGAGGTAATTGGTTTTATCTTTGCGGCTAAGTCCATCTTTCGTTTTTCTTTTCGAGAGGAGATTGACTACTATTTGGTAGGAACATTTGCCAGCCTTTCCTGGGCAGTATTCTGGGGGATAATTCTTGCTCACTTTCACATTTTTTTGTAACTAAACAAGGTTTTAATAAAAATAAAGGAGGAGGAAAAACAATGCGGATTGGAATTTTAACGGGTGGAGGAGACTGCGCCGGTTTAAATCAGGCAATTCGTGCCGCTGTTCTCAGAAGCCTTGACTTCGGAAATGAATGTCTGGGAATTTTAGAAGGCTGGCGTGGTCTTATCGAAGGGAAAAGTCAACCTTTAGGATTAAAAGAAGTGGAAGGAATTGTGGAAAGATCAGGAACAATTTTGGGAACCTCAAGAGTCAATCCTTATAAGGAAGAAAAGGGCGTAGAAAGAGTCAAGGAGAATATGAAAAAATGGAGTTTAGGCGCCCTAATCGCCATGGGTGGGGAGGATACCCTTGGCGTGGCTGAGAAACTCTTTGCCGAGGGAGTAAAGATTGTTGGCGTTCCCAAGACGATGGATAACGATCTCTCGGCTACTGACTATACCTTCGGCTTTGATTCCTCTGCCACCAGAGCGATGGAGGCAGCAAGTGCTCTTATTGATACGGGAAGCTCCCACCGCCGGGTAATGATTTTGGAGGTGATGGGTAGACATGCGGGGTGGGTAGCTCTTTTCACCGGCATTGCCTCGGGAGCCGACTGGATTCTTATCCCGGAGAGAAAGCCGGAGATCAAGAAAATGGTAAACCATATCAAAGATGTTCATCGCCGGAAGAATTATGCTCTGCTTGTTGCCTCCGAAGGGGTAACTCTTCCAGCGCTAAAGGTTGGCGAAGAAGAAAAGGATAAATTTGGCCATATGATTCTCAAGAAGAGGAAAGTAGGAGAAACTTTATCAAAACTTATTGAAAAGGAGACTGGCCTGGAAACAAGGGTCTCGGTCATTGGCCATATGCAAAGGGGTGGAGTGCCTTCCCTTTTTGATCGGATCCTGGCGACAAGATGTGGAGCAAAGGCAGCAGAATTAATTCAGGAAGGAAAGTTTGGTCAAATGGTTGCTTTACGCGGCAATGAGATTGTGGAGGTCAGTTTGAAGGAGGCAGTGGCAAAGCTGAAATTGGTTGATGAAGCCTGGTGGAGCCTGGCAAAGGTTTTCTTTAAATAGTTTAGAACATGGTCTCTTTTTTCTTAATGTTTAACACAATGCCCACAGCAATCAGGAAGATGAGAAGGGAGGAACCCCCATAACTTAAGAAAGGCAAAGGCAGTCCTGCTACCGGTAGCATCCCCAAGGTCATCCCGATATTGATAAAAATATGGGAGGCAAACATCACGGTGATTCCGGTAGCGACCAATCTTGCAAACGGCTCAGAGGTGCTGGTTGCAATCCTTATTAGCGACTTCAAGAAAAGAGAATAAAGAAAAAGAAGAACTATCCCCCCAATAAATCCCCATTCCTCAGCTAAAACGCAGAAGATGAAATCTGTGTGGTATTCTGGTAAAAAGGCCAGGTGACTTTGAGTTCCCCGTAAAAAACCTTTACCGAAGAGGCCACCGGAACCAATGGCAATCTTGGACTGAATGACATTATAACCGCTACCCAAGGGATCGGCATTAGGGTTGATAAAGACAAGCAGTCTTGCCCTCTGGTAGTCCTTTAAGACCGTGAACCAGAGAATCGGAGAGGAAAGAAATCCTATAGCGATGAGAAAGGTCAGATGCTTCTTCCTTATTCCCGCTGTCCATAATATCCCTAAAGAGATGGGAAGGAGTACAAGGGCGGTACCCAAATTTGGTTGTTTCAGAATGAGAAGAAAAGGGATACCGACGAGAAGGAAATAGGGAATAAGAAAGAAGAACCTCTTCACCTTTTTCCCAATATCGGCAAGGTACCTGGCGGCAACAAGAATGAAGATCAGTTTAGCAAATTCTGATGGTTGAAAGTAAAAGCCACCAAAGGTTAGCCAGCGGGAAGAACCTGCCCGACCTTTACCAATAAGCAGGACGAGAAGAAGAAGCAGGAGGGAAAAGAGATATAATGGGTAACTTGCCTTTCTAAGGTTGCGATAGGGAAGAGCAATGAATAAGAAGAGCAGAAAAATACCGATTGCCATCCAGACTGTTTGCCGGCTGGCTAAATTGGAGAGTTCAGTTTTAATCCCACAACTTGCACTATAGATAAGAACAATTCCTAATAGCACTAAAAGAATAGTTATCAAAAGGAGGAGCCAATCAATTTTTTTCTTATTCATTCTCTTCCGGGAAGAAAATGTCCTTGAGAATTCTTCCGGCAATTAATGCTGCCTCAGCGGAGCTGGCTGTATCAAGGAAAACACAGAGGGAGATAATAGGATTTTCCCTGGGAGCATAACAGATGAATGCTCCGTGAGTTGGTAACTCCAACTCTGCTTTGGCAATTTGAGCTGTGCCGGTCTTTCCAGAGATAGATAGGCCGGTAACTTTGCTATTTCTACCTGTGCCTTGCTCCACAACATTGTAAAGACCTTCTTTCAATAGGGAAAGGTCTTCTTCGGGGATAAAGATCGAGCCTCGCAGATGTGGGGCGAAGGAAAGGATTTCATTTCCCAAAGGGTCAACAATTTCCTTTATAACCTCTGGTTGCCAGATGTTACCTCCATTAGCAATTGTCGCAATTAAACTTACCAATTGAATCGGAGTAACCAAAAGCGCTCCCTGACCGATGGAGAGGTTTAATGCTCCTCCTGATAGTCGAGGGGGAGGGATGGAGCCAGCCTTTTCTCCGGGTAGGTCAATTCCGGTAGGGGAGCCAAGCCCAAACCTCTTGCCATAGCTGAGAAGTCCCCTTGCTCCTACCATTAACCCCACTTGACCAAAGAAGATATTGCAGGATTGGGGAAGAGCAGTATTAATGTCAATCCAGCCATGTTGTTTGTACTCCTCGGTTTCCCTATCCACCCAGCAATGAAAGAGTCTGATTCGTTTCCCTTCCTGCACTTCCAATTCTCCTTTACATTCCAATTTATCGGTGGGAGTAATTACCCCTTTCTTTAAAGCGGAAAGTTCCGTGATAATCTTATAGATGGAACCTGGTGGGTAGCAGCCTTTGATCGCGCGGTTGAAGAAAGGCCTTCCCGGATGGAAAAGGTAAGGATCGATATCATCAGGATCAAAGGAAGGCTTACTCACCAGGGCCAGGATTTCACCATTCCTTGGATCCATGACCACGACACTTCCTCGATAACCACCGAGGTTCTCTGCAGAAGACTCCTGGATGGAGCGATCAATTGTTAAGATGATACTGTTACCCGGGGAAGACTCCTTCTTTCCTAAAATCCTTACCTTGTGGCCACGGGCATCAGTCTCTGCCCGAATACCCCCCCTTTTTCCTTTAAGGAGAGGGTCAAAGACCTTTTCTACTCCTTCTTTACCCACAAGGTCTCCTGCTTTTATCCTCTCTCCCTTTAATTTTTTCTTCTGCAGTTCTTCTGGACTTACCTCTCCCAGATAGCCAAGAAGATGGGCAGCTTTTTTGCCTAATTTATAGTCGCGCTTCAGTCCCACCTGGATGAAGATACCAGAAAGTTGCTCGCCTTTCTCTTCCACAAACGCCACCTCCCTTTCATTAAGATCTCTCTTAAGAGACTGTTGTTCAAAAGGGTTGGGGCAATCTTTTCTAAAAACGGATTCAATTTTTTCTTGGGGAATATTGATCACAGGGGCTAAAATGCTGCTGGCCTTTTGAGGATTTTTTAGATCAAAGGGGACGAAGTAAAGATTAAAGCAGGGTCTATCTTTAACTAAAACTCTGCCATTTCTGTCGAAGATTGTCCCCCGGGGAATATCCAGACCGATGATGCGTATAGAATTGAGGTCAGAGAGCCTCTGATAGCGGTAATATCGAAAGAGTTGGGTATAGATGAGTCCGCAGAAAAGAGGGATGAAGGAGAGATAGATCAGGTGAGAAAGTCCTCTTATTCTATCCATAGAGAGTTCTTTTTAGCCCCCAGAAGAGCAGGGAGAAGAGAAGAGAATTATAGATGGAGAAGATCAGGATTTTGGGAATGAGCAGGCCCAGAGCCCAGGGATTTTGGTAAAAAAGAGCCGAAAAGATAATGTAGAGAAAACTTCCCAAAAAAACAAGGGTTATCTGAGAATGGAAACTTTCCTTTATTTCCCATTTATTTTTCAATAAACCAATAAGATAACTGATCAGGCAGAAGGAAAAGCTATTGGTCCCAATAAGACCTCGAAAGAGGATATCCTGCAAAAGTCCGGCGCCGAAAGCCAGAGAAATTGCAAACATTCCACCGGTATACAGGGAAAAGAAGATCAGAAAGATAAGAATAAAATCGGGAGCAATCTTATTGATCCGGAGATATTTTGTCCCCACCCATTGAAGAAAAAAAAAGAAAGATATCGTGAGGAAAAGATTGGGCAGACGAAGAGAGATTTTTCCGACTCTGTTCATTGAATAATCAAAACCTCTTCCAATTTTGGGAAGGAAACGGCGGGATTAACTGTTACATCAAGGAAGAGAGAGGAATTTACCCCTCTAAGCCTGAGAACCTTACCGATAGGAAGTCCTTTTGGATAGAGGGTGGAAAGTCCTGATGTGAGCATGACATCTCCCCTTTTTATTTCACTTTCCTTGGGTAGATACTTTAATTCTAAAATGCCGGGATGACCTCCGAGCAAAATCCCGAGTTCCCTTGTACGTTGAATTAACCCGCTGATCCTACTTTCCGGGTGAAGAAGGGTCATCACAAGGGATGTATTTCCATCTACTCTGATCACCCTTCCTACCAAAGAGCCATTCTTGTCAAGGACGGTCATTCCTTCTCTGATGAGCTCGACTTTTCCCGAATCAATCAAGACGGTTGTCGGCCAACCCACCGGCTCCATTCTTACTATCTTGGACACTCTTCGGAAACTATAAGGACTTCTCTCCTTTAGTTGAAGGATTTCTCGCAGCCGCCTATTCTCGGCCAGGAGTTCATCGATGAAGACTCTCTCCAATTCTATTCTCTTATGAGAGAGAAGTTCTTCCTGGGGAGGAAGAATTAAGGATTCCTTCATCCGGAGTATCTTGCAGGAGTTGGAGGATTTAATACCAATGAGAGACGCTAATAGAAGAAAGAAAAGGAGTAAAATCTCCTTTCTATACCTCCATAACATTTTGTCTATTCCTTTTTGAAACTCTTGAGATAGGAAATTTCTTCCAGCATCTTACCCGTTCCCTTTACCACCGCTAAAAGAGGTTCTTCCGACACCCTCACCGGAATCTTTGTTTCCTGAGAAAGTAGTTTATCTATACCCTGCAGCAGAGATCCACCGCCGGTCATTATTAAACCTTGTTTTGCCAAATCACTGGATAACTCAGGCGGTGTCTCTTCCAGGATGGCATGAACCTCATTGACGATTATGGATAATGACTCTTTGATTGCTTCCCTGATCTCCTCCGAATGAAGGGCGACTGTCTTGGGCAACCCTTCTATTAAATCCCTTCCATTGATCTCCTCACTTAATTCATTCTTTCCCAAAGAGATAGCACTACCAATACTAATCTTAATCTCCTCCGCCGTACGCTCTCCAACTAAGAGATTATAATTTTTTTTCAGATATTCGATGATTGCCTCATCCATCTCGTTACCCGCAATTCTGATACTTCGCATTACCACAATGCCTCCCAGAGATATCACGGCCATCTCGGTAGTTCCACCGCCGATATCAATAATGAAGCTGCCGGTAGGTTCAGCTACCGGCAATCCTACTCCAATGGCAGCCGCCATTGGCTCCTGCACCAGATAGACCGCTCTTGCTCCCGCTTTGATCGCCGTCTCCCGGACAGCTCTTCTTTCCACATTGGTGATGCCAGATGGAATGGCAATAACGATCCGGGGTGGAAGGATAAAACGATGTCGCCTCGTGTGTACCTTATTAATGAAGTAACGCAGCATCATCTCGGTAGCTTCGAAATCAGCAATCACCCCATCCCGCAAGGGCTTCATCGCGATGATATTAGCCGGGGTTCTGCCCAGCATTTGCTTCGCCTCAGATCCCACGGCCAGGACCTCCTTTGTCTCCATATTGAATGCCACAATTGAAGGCTCAGAGAGCACAATTCCCATTTTCCTTACATGGACAACACTATTTGACGTTCCTAAATCTATTCCGATATCGTTAGAAAAAAATTGAAATGGATTCCGCATTTTTTTGTCTCCTTATTTTGTCATTCTGAGGCATAGCCGAAGAATCTCCTTATTCTATCAAATATTTCTTATAAAGTCAAAAAATGATATAATGAAAATATGAAATTGAATCGAGAAATTTTTCGGGAGTATGATCTCAGAGGAATTGTGAAGAAAGATCTCTCTGATGATGTTGTAGCCTCAATTGCCAGAGGTTTTGGCACCTATCTACAGAGAATTTCCCGAGGAAGGGAGATAGTGGTGGCCAGGGATAATCGCCTTAGCTCTGAGCACCTATCTCGTCTGGTTATAGAAGGACTTCTTTCTACCGGATGCGACGTTACAGATATCGGAGAGGTTCCTACCCCGGTTTTCTACTTTGCCAATCATCATTTTGGAGAGAATGGGGGAGTGATGATTACCGCCAGCCATAACCCTCCCCAATTTAATGGTTTTAAATTGGTATTAGAGAGAAAGAGCATCTACGGCAAGCAGATTCAGGATTTAAGAGAAATCGTTGAAAAAGGAATGTTCAAAAAAGGGAGGGGAAAATTAAGGAAGAAAAATATTAATAACCTCTACTTTAAAGCAATTAGAGATAGAATCAAACTGAAAAGAGCCATTTCTCTGGTTATTGATGCGGGAAATGGCATTGCCGGTCCATTTGCTCTAAATTTATTAAAAAATTTAGGCTGTGAGGTTGATCCTCTCTATTGTGAGAGTGATGGTAATTTCCCTCACCATCCGCCAGACCCTGTGGTAGCGGAGAATTTGCGTGACCTGATCAAAAGAGTAAAAGAAACAAAAGCAGAACTCGGAATAGCCTACGATGGTGATGGGGATAGAATCGGAGTCGTTGACGAGAAAGGGGAAATAGTCTGGGGAGATAAACTCCTGATTATCCTTGCACAAGAGATATTACAAAAATTACCCGGCTCGGTAATTATCTTTGATGTCAAATGCTCCAACGCACTTGCCGAGGCGATAAAAGAGAAAGGCGGAACCCCTTTAATGTGGAAGACGGGTCACTCCCTGATCGAGGATAAGTTAAGGCAGGAAAAGTCTCCCCTGGCGGGAGAATTAAGTGGCCACATCTATTTTGCCGATGATTGGTTTGGCTTTGATGACGCCCTTTATACCTCAGCCCGGCTCTTGCAAATTCTCTCAAGAAGTAAGAAGGAATTCTCTGGCCACCTCTCCGGAATAAGGGAATATTATGCCAGCCCAGAGATCAGAGTTTCTACCCCCGAAGCCAGGAAGTTTCTTATCGTCGACAAAATCAAAAGATATTTTCAGAGCCGGTATCGAATCTCTGATATTGATGGGGTGAAGGTTTTCTTTAAGAGAGGCTGGGGTTTGGTGCGCGCCTCCAATACAGAGGCCTCTTTGGTCATTCGCTTCGAAGCCACCACACCGGGACACCTGAAGGAAATAGAAAAGATTATTATGAGAGAGGTAAAGAAAAACTTGGTTTAGAACACTAATGTGAGCACCCTGACCGAGCACCATCGGTGCGAGACCTGGTGAGCGTGCCGCCGAAGAAGATAGTCCGAACATACGATGATTAAAGAAAATGTGCAGAGGATATTGAAGGAGTTGCCGGAAGGGGTAGAGTTGGTAGCGGCCGCAAAAACAAGGAGCCCAGGGGAAATTTTAGAGGCGATAGATGGAGGAATAAAGATTATTGGAGAAAACTATCTCCAGGAGACACTGAGTGTCTTTAAGGTAATTGAAAGAAGGGTAAAATACCATTTTATTGGGCATCTGCAGAAGAATAAGGTGAAAAAAGCGGTAAAGATATTTGATATGATTGAGACGGTTGATTCCTTAGAGATAGCGGAAAAGATTGATAAAAGATGTAATCAAATTGGTAAAATAATGCCGCTATTAATCGAGATAAACAGTGGCCGAGAAAAGCAGAAATTCGGGGTATTCCCCGAAATGGCAGAAAGGTTGATAAAGGATATTTCCTCCTTTAAAAATATAAAAATAATGGGACTGATGACGATGGGACCTCGCTTGGGAAATCCTATAGAATCCCGACCCTATTTTATCGAGACAAGAAAAATATTTGAAAGAATAAAAGCACTGAATCTACCTCGTGTTGAGATGAGATATCTTTCGATGGGAATGACCAATTCCTATAAGATTGCGATTAGTGAAGGGGCAAATATGGTAAGGATCGGAACAAAGATCTTTGGGGAAAGGGATGATGATTAGGTTTTGGCAGATAATAATAGGGTTATCTCTTTGCGGGCTTTTTCTTTTTGGTTGTCAGCCAAAGGCAAAGGTAGAAGAAAGGAAAATTCCCCAAACCTATATCTGCCATCAGAGCATAGGTAAAGTTAAGATTGATGGCATTCTCGATGAGAAGGATTGGCAGAAGGCAGAGCCAATAAACTTTTATCATTTAAGGAGAAAGGACCCCCAGGACTATAGAGAGCCAGAATCCCCTACCATTGGTAAGCTCCTCTGGGATAAGGATTATTTCTACGTTAGTTTTAAGGCTTATGATAAGGATATTTGGGGTTACTATACTGAAAGGGACGAAACTACCTACCGGGAGGACGTCTTGGAGATCTTTCTCAAGCCTGATGCCCAAAAGGCATCTTACTATAATTTTGAAATTAATGCTTTAGGCACGGTCTATGATGCATTCAATTTCAAAAGAGGTTTTGCTGGCGGGAGTCATCGCTGGAGTAAGTGGAACTGTGAAGGACTGAAGATTGGAATAAAGGTTAAAGGAAGTTTGAATAATTGGAAGGATGAGGATGAATGCTGGGTCTTAGAGGTGGCCATTCCCTTCTCTGCCTTTAAGGAGATAACTCTTTCTCCCAAGATAGGGGATGAATGGTCCTTTGCCCTTTGCCGCTATGACTACTCGGTCTATCTAGAAGAGGGTCGTGAACTTTCTTCTTCCGCCAAACTTTCAAAATTGAATTTTCACCTCTGGGAAGATTATGACCGTCTGCTCTTCTCTAAATTGCGCTAATCTATCTGCTTACTTCAGTAGCAATATGCGGAAAGATTAACTTCTTTGAGATTGCTCACAGCAACTTCCGCCACTAATCTATTCTCTATCTTCAGTAGCAATATGCGGTAAGAATCGCTTCTCAGAAATTGCTCACAGCAAATGAATCAGCAGGATGGAGAGGTCGGCTTGCCGCAGACCGTCAATTCGGCAGGCCTGACCGAAGGAAAGAGGTCTTATCTTTGTTATTTTTTGACTTAGTTATTATAATGTAGTATTCTTTTTGTGTGAAAACTAAATCAGATTTTTTTGATGAGGATGAAGAATGGCTACAACTGCAGCCAGCCGAACGTCTTTTAGAAACAACCAAACTTTGGGCGATATATCGCCTGATGGGAGGTAACCTTGATCCCGAACCCGATCCTCAAAGTCCTTTCTACATTTTTCAAACACCACGTTCGTTGTCTGTTAATCGGCGGACAAGCCTGCATTATTTACGGAGCCAGCGAATTCAGTCGTGACTCAGATTTCATTGTTTTCTCCTCAACAGACAATTTGTGCAATTTACGCACGGCACTCACCAAACTAAAGGCACGTCGTATTTATGTTCCTTTCTTGAACAAAAAATATTTAGACCGGGGGCACGCCTGCCATTTCCGCTGCTACGGTTCAGGTGTTAAGCATCTGCGGGTAGATATTCTGGCAAAACTACGTGGCTGTGATAACTTTCCTTCCCTCTGGAATCGACGCTTTGAACTAAAGATACCATCTGGTCCAAAAATTCATGTTATCGGTCTTAGAGACTTGGTAATCTCAAAAAAAACACAACGTGATAAAGATTGGTTTATGCTCAGCCGCCTTGTAGACAACGATATAGCACTATATCGGAATACTTCAGATATACATAAGATTAACTGGTGGTTATGTGAATGTCGCAATCCAACTTATCTTATTGAATTATGCCAGAGGTATCCAGATTTTGCTCGACAACAACTCTTGAATCGGCCTCTGCTTAAGTCTGCTATAAAGGTAGAGCAAAAGAAACTGGTACGACTGCTTGAAGGAGAAAAAGAAAAGGAGCAAGAGAAGGACAGGGCTTACTGGGAACCACTCAAGAAAGAACTTGAATTACTGCGGCATAAGATTTCCTAATATCCTCAAGCTTACAAGCATTTATTCCTTAATCAAGAATCGACAATCCAAAGCCTTTTTTAGGTTGCCTGGCCTTCTCCAGATGAATCAGCAAAATGGAGAGGTCGGCTTGCCGCAGACCGTCAATTCGGCAGGCTTGACCAAAGGAGGAGGGCTCTATTTTGATGAGTTTTTCCCTGGCTTCGCTAGATAAACCATAAAGATTTTTGTAATTAAAATCAATAGGAATTCTCTTCTTTTCGGCTGATTTGAATCTTTTAATGCTCTGGAGTTCCCTTTTGATATAACCTTCATACTTCAATTCAATCTCTACCTGTTGGAGAATATCTTTATTTAATCTTTTATCTATAAAATGAGTTTTTTTATGTTTTAACCTATTTAATTCTTCTGTAATTTTTCTTCTCTTCTCTTGCAGTTCTTCAAATTGCTCTTTTTTAATCAGCCCGAACTTGTATCCATACTCCATTAACCTGAGGTCGGCATTGTCCTGGCGCAAAAGGAGCCGGTACTCTGCCCGGGAGGTAAACATGCGGTAGGGTTCGGTAATCTCTTTGGTAACGAGGTCATCGATGAGAACTCCGAGATAAGCGGAAGCTCTGTCTAAAATAAAGGGAGGTTTTCCTTTTATTTTTAAAGCGCTATTGATCCCCGCCATAATTCCCTGGCCGGCCGCCTCCTCATAGCCACTGGTGCCATTAATCTGGCCGGCAAGATAAAGATTTTCAACCAACTTTGTCTCTAAGGTGGCTTCAATCTGATGGGGAAAGACGAAGTCATATTCAATGGCGTAACCCGGCCTCATCATCGCGGCATTTTTTAAACCGGGTATGGTCGAAAGAGCCTCCAATTGGACATCGACCGGGATACTGGTAGCAAAGCCATTAAGGTAAATTTCCTCGGTGTTCTTTCCTTCCGGCTCTAAGAAGATCTGGTGTCGCGGCTTTTGGGGAAAGTTGACAATCTTTACCTCGATGGAAGGGCAATATCTTGGTCCAATTCCCTTGATCTGTCCCGTATATAAGGGAGCCCGGTTGAGATTTTCGCGGATGATTTTATGCGTTTTTTCATTGGTATAGGTGATATGACAGGGAATCTGAACTGTCCTGATTTTGTCGGTAGAGAAAGAAAATGGGGCGGGTATCTTGTCCCCCTTTTGAATCTCTACCTTGGAGAAGTCGATGGAGCCTTTATTGATTCTGGGTGGAGTGCCGGTCTTTAATCGGCCAATTTCAAAGCCGAGTTTCCTTAAGTTATCAGAAAGTTTTTCGCTCGGAAACTCTCCTGCTCTTCCGGCGGCTATCTTTAATTCACCAATATGGATAAGGCCTTTAAGGAATGTTCCCGTGGTGACAATAATTGCCTTTCCGTAGTAGAGAATCCGATTATGGGTAATTACCCCGATGCTCTTTTTTTTCTTCACTAAAATTTCTTCCACCGATTCCTGCTTGAGATCAAGATTTTTTTCTTTTTCTATCGTGTGCTTTAGAGAAAATTGGTAGCTCTTTTTGTCTGCCTGTGCCCTTGGTCCCCAGACCGCTGGTCCCCGGTTAGTATTAAGCATGCGGAACTGAATTCCGGTTTGATCAATATTTTTGGCCATCTCCCCACCGAGGGCATCAATCTCTCTCACCAGTTGTCCTTTGGCAACACCCCCAATCGCCGGATTGCATGACATCTGAGCCACAGTATCTAAATTAATGGTTAAAAGGAGGGTGATAAGTCCCATTCTGCTTGTGGCTAATGCTGCCTCACACCCAGCATGGCCTGCCCCAACAACAATCACATCATACTTTTGTGGATAGGTAAACATAATAAATATAAATTATTCACAAACCACGCTACTAAGAACAAGAAATTGCCGGAGACGACTGGGGTTTGTAAGCGAGTTGGCGGTTATGCCGCAGATACGATAGTATCGAGGAATAAGAAAGCCCGAGCGAACAAATCCCAGTTGTCCCGGGCCTCAGAAGACTAACTGGAAGACAGTTTTGGCAATGAGGGCGACGGCAATGGAAAACATCCCGATGAGACCCATCCCGCAGGCATATCCAGCAAGTAAAACAGGAGTGTATCTTCGCCAGTTTTCTTTTCCAACCTTTTTGGCAAAGTAGAATCTACCCAAAAGGGCACCAAAAAACACTGGTATGACATAGTGAGGAAAGACGGCAATTCCACCAACAATCCCATAAAATATCGCCACCGGTGCATGGATGGAAAGGAGTAAACTATAAAGAAGAAGGCCGGCTATCCCACCTCCAATTATATACTTAAACTTCAGGGCCTCCAGCATCCAGGCCGCCCCCCCCTTGACGGTTGAGGTTGCCCATAAACATTGAAAGGTGGCAGACATCGGCCAGAGCTTCTGAATATAAGGGTAGGTGGCGGAGGGAATTGGTCCCATCCTCCAGATGATTGACCAGAAAAGGAAACTGCAAAAGAGCATCACCGCAAGCGCCATAAATTCTGCCTTATACCAACTGGTAAATCTGGTTCTGGTTAATTCCAATTGCTTAAATTGTTGAGTCCTCTTGCCATGATTAAAATAGGGAACCGGAGCAAACCAGATATCTGCACCCTTATAGCCGCTTAAGATAAATGTTCCTTCTCTAACCATCGGGAAGGAAACACCGCTTGCTACTCCAGTGATACCAAACATTCGCGCCGAGATATAGGAAAGAAATGGAGTAAGGACAAATCCGAAAAGGATGAAGAGAGCCAGAGGAAAATTTGGCACCAGGATATGGCAGACGATAATATAGATCGAGGTTGAGACGATCCAGATAAGAAGAGCAAGCCAGATGGGAATATCGCCTCGACCAGCCGGCAGCATCCGTTTTCTTTCCGTTCTCTCTTTTTTGCTCTTGCGCCTTGCCGTTATTACCTTCCAGATGCCGATCAGTCCTACAACCACTCCGACGCCGATAGTAACGCTAATCCAGAAATCCATGGTGTTGGCAACATTAGCCGGAATCACACTCATTCCCGGCTGCCAGGTATGGAAGATTTCGGTATGGCGATAA
>DAOWFY010000138.1 GCA_030637775.1 bacterium
TTCCTTCAGATACAACAAGTTTCAAAAATGACCCTACGCTTAAAAAGGTGAATCGTTCTTCTTCAGGTAGCGCAAACTGGAATTTACCTATAAGATCTTTATTGCCACATTTTGCTCCAACCAAGACCAAATAAATCCATGCCATAAATTTTCTTGAAATAAGAGGAATTATTTCTGTCAGCTAAATCAGCCAAACTAAGTTTAGCTAATGCTCCTTTGCAAGAGTTATTAGTTACCACATACAGACAAAATCCTTTTGAAAATAAGATTTTGACCATATCTACAGCATCAGCATAAACAAAAAGATGATTTTTTTGCCAAGTAATAACTTCTTCCCACAATTCTTCTTCCGAAATTCCTAAGGTAGGCGCAGTGTGGAAAATACATCCATTAAATATGGGGTCTTTTTCCTGAATCGTTGCTAAGGCAAAAGAAGGATTGAACCCAAACTTCTTTACTAACATATCCTTAAGAACGCCTCGAAAGTAGTCAGAACCAATACCGGCTACATTTTGATAGGGATTATCTTTTAGATGAGTTATGGTGTCATCAATATCTACTAAAATATGGTTAATCTTTAATGGAAGCATATTCTATTTCAAAAGGTAATTAATAGGAGAAGTAATTAAATGTTCTTCCTCTGCCTGGATATGAATAATGTAATGATTTTCTTGATTGGAAAGGTCTTTATCTTCCCAATTTAGATGATATTTATCTTTACGACTACCTTTATCTTCATATATTCTAATACCATTTCGGTATATTTCCACAGTAATTTTTTTCTTGGTGGTATTTTTAACTGATAAATTTATAACAGGGTTTTTCACTTCCTTAATAGATCTTTTAGAAGGAATAGGTTCTATCTCTTCCAAGTATAAATCTCCATACACCACATAACTTCTCCTTTCATTGTATGCCTCCATTAATGATTTTATAGTCAAATTCTCTGATATATAAAGATAAGTAGAAGGCACAATTCTTTTTTCGTTTGAAAGTAATTTACAAGGAGTTAAGGCATTATCTACCCCAGCACAGCAAGCCATCATAGAAGAGATAGGATGAGAAAGAAACTTAAGGTATAACTCAAGGTCATAAGGGAATTTGTCAGGATGGTCTATGGTATATAGTTCCAGATAGTCAATTTCATAAAGGGAGGGAATATTTATAGGAAAAGGGCCGCCAAATAGTGAATTAACAGAGAGATAAGGATGGTTTAAGGTAAGTGAACTATTATGTCGATGACATTCAAGGATAAAGCTATCTATTTCTCTTGTATAAGAAGCCGCTAAAGCACGCGATTCCGGCAATTCAAGTACTGGTAAATAGTCCAAGATGGGAACACAAGAGTGGTGTTCATGCCTCTCGCCAAATGGTGGAAACATTAAATGTATCTCCGGAGAAGGGATGAGAATAACATCTGAGTCTTTATTTATTGAAAGGCAGGATTCTCTATAATCTTGAAATTCTCTCACGTCTAAACCCCAGTAATTATTTCCTTTTTCATCTCCGTGGTCCCCAGCACAGAAGACAAAAGTTGCTCCTAATTTCTTTAAATCCTCGGCCAATTCTTCTGGAGTTATCCTTTCTCCCAGAGGATAATGGAAACTGGTATGGTAATGAGTGTAACCTTTATACCACATGACTTATCTCCTTTGCTGCAACTTAATGATAAAGTCTGCTATCTTTTTACGATAGGAGCCATAAAGGCTGTTTGGCCATACGGGCGGATTATACAATGGGGCACCTTAGCCCCATCTTTAACCCTGGGTTCTGCTCTAACAAAAATCTTCCTTTTTAAGGAGTAGCGCCAGGATGAGCCTCGTAATGCGTACTTAAAAATTTGGGTGTCTATTCAAACAAATCTTCCAGAAGAATTCTGCCCTTCAATTCCTCATCTTTTGCAATTTCATTCCGCTTTGCCATTATCAATTTCGGTTTAGGAAAAAATTTTGCAAAAAAAGGACCTCAATGTAGGAGTCAAATATATAATGTTATAAGCTTTTCATTATCGGTTCTAAGGATTTCCCGGCGGCTAAATATTGCCGATAAAGTTTATTATAAACGATGGTTTTTGCCTTCTCCGGGCTGTAAGTTTTGCTAAAGCCTGGACACATCCTCTTTTGCGCCTCCTCTGTATTTTTATAATATCCCGAGGCGACGGCAGCAAAGATTGATGCTCCTAAAGCACAGGTTTGCTCGGAAGAGGTAACATTTATTGGCAATCCTAAGATATCGGAGGTAATCTGCATCACATACTCTATCCGGGAAAGTCCACCACAGGCAATGACCGAGTCAAGAACGATATTTTCCTCCGCAAATTGCTGCACAATCCTTTTTGCCCCAAAAGCGGTTGACTCTACGATACCGTTATATATCGCTGGGGGTAAAGAACCCAGATTCATACCGATTAAAGCGCCACGAAGAGCTTGATCAGCGTAGGGTGTTCGTCGACCATTAAACCAGTCAATGGCTAAAAGACCCGATTCAGCCGGTTTAATATTTTTTCCTTCTGCGGTGAGAACCTGATAAATGGTGTTTTTCAATTCCTCTTTTAGTCTCTTCGTCTGAAAAGCGGAGATATTTTTACCAAGGGAAGTTTTTGGCAGGATATTTACAAAACTCCAAATAATAGTATCTCTGAACCAAGCAAAGTCATCGCCTACTGAGGACTGCCCTGCCTCTAAGCCAATATAGCCAGGCACAATCGAGCCATCCACCTGACCGCAGATACCTTTAATCGCCCTCTTTCCCGTCTTTTCATAAGGAGCAATCACCATATCACAGCTGGAAGTGCCAATAATTTTACAAAGCACCTTGGGTTTGATGCCGGCTCCCACCGCTCCCATATGGGCATCGAAGGCGCCAACAGCTACCGCCACGGAATGGGAGCCCTAATTTACTAGCCCACTCTCGGGTCAAATTTCCTACTTTTCTATCTGAGGTATAGGTGTTCTGATACAGATGAGTTCGGAGACCCTTTAGAAGCGGATCCACATGATTTAGGAATTCCTGCGATGGTAGCCCATCCCAATTCTTACTCCACATCGCTTTGTGTCCCGCAGCACATCGGCTGCGCATCATCCTTGCCGGATCGGTATTGCCAGCCAATAGCCCGGTTATCCAGTCACAATGCTCCACCCAGCTATAAACAGATTTTCTTACATTTTTGTCTGTCTTTAATGTATGCAGGATTTTGGAGAAGAACCACTCCGAGGAGTAAATCCCACCACTATAGCGGGTGTAATCTATCTTCCAGGATTTAGCCTTTTCGTTGATGCAAGAGGCCTCCTCTTTAGCCGTGTGGTCCTTCCAGATGATAAACATCCCATTGGGATTTTCTTTAAATTGTGGTTTTAGGGCCAAAGGGGTGCCTTTTTTATCAACCGCGGCGATGGTGCTTCCGGTGGTATCAATCCCGATGCCAATTATCTTACTGCCAATATCTTTCTTTTTAGAGGCATCCCTTAAAAAAACGCCCTTCACAACCTTGATCATTGCCTCGATGTAGTCGGAAGGGTGTTGCCTGAACTGGTCTATCTTAGGGTCAGAGTAAAGGCCATCTTTCCACCGCGGATAATCTTCAACCGCAGTTCCCACTTCTTCCCCATTGGCCGGGTCAACAATTAAGGCTCGGACGCTATCGGTTCCAAAGTCAAGCCCTAAAACATAACCTTTTCTCATTTCTTCATAAAAAAGTCGGGGCGACTGGATTCGAACCAGCGACCTTCTGAACCCCATTCAGACGCGCTAAACCAAACTGCGCTACGCCCCGAAAACTACCCGGTAAAGGGGTCAGGTCTCAACATTTGACAATTCTATTTAGATGGAACTATTTTTTAATTTATACAGATGTAAGAGGTAATAGTGAACTAATACAGTTAGGTTTATAGACATTTGCTGTGAGTAGTTCATAGGAAAATAATCTACGCGCATATTCCTAACTAAAGATAGTATAGTAGCGGAATTTTGTCAAATGTTGAGACCTGACCCCTTACTGTTCTTGAATGCTTTGATATACCTCAGGCAGTATTCATCCTTGCCGAGAAGGGCTTCGCTCGCATAGATAAAGGATTGCAATTCTTTATCTAAAGGATCAAGGATGGCCGCGTCAAGTCCCGCCTCAATTGCCAAAATGGTAAAGGCTTTGTTGATGGTTTTCCTTTGGGGAAGGCCAAAAGAGATATTAGAGAGTCCGCAAACTGTCCTGATTCCGGGAAAACCCGATTTAATCAGTCTGACCGCTTCTAAAAATTCTATACCAAACTTCTGATTGATACTCAGTGGCTGCACTAAAGGGTCAAGATAGATCTGTTCGTTTTTAATTCCTTGATCGTTCAAGATTTTGACAAGCCGCTTTGCAATTTCTAAACGCTCCTTGGCTGTCTTGGGAATACCCTTATCATCCATCGTCAAGGCGATGATTTCTCCTTGGTAATTTTCCAAGATGGGCAAAAATTTTTCTATCTTTTTCTCTTCAGCATTGATGGAATTAATCATCGGAGGTTTTTTACAGAGTTTTAACCCTTCCTCTAATGCCATTGGGTTAGCCGAATCAAGACAGAGGGGAACTTCGGTTATCCTCTGAACATTCTCAATCAGCCAGAGGAGACCCTCCTTCTCTGTTTTGCTGGAAAGGCCGGCATTGAGGTCAATGTAGCTGCTGCCGGCGGCTACCTGCTTTTTTGCCTCTTCTTGAATAAAGGCAGCATCCTTCTTCCCAATGGCAAGGCCAATTGGTTTTCTCGTCGCATTAATCCTTTCTCCGATAATAAGCATAGTAGGAGTATAGCATGATTTTATTGACTTTTCAATTTAATGTGATATATTAAGAAGACTAAAAAGGAGGAGAAACAGATGGCGGTTAGAATAGGGTTTATTGGAGTAGGGGGGATTGCTCATTCTCATCTTAGTAGGCTTTCTCAGATAAAAGAGGCAGAGATTGTTGCTCTCTGCGATGTAGTGAGAGGAAAGGCAGAGGATGCAGCAAAAAAGTATCAGGCTACTTCTTATACAAACTACAAAGAAATGCTTGATAAAGAAAATCTGGATGCTGTCTTTATCTGTCTTCCTCCCTTTGCTCACGGGGATATCGAGATTGATCTTGCCCAGAGGGGTATCCCCTTCTTCATCGAAAAACCGGTTAATCTTCATCTGGAAAAGGCAAGGAAGGTGGAAAAAATAGTAAAAGAGAAAAATCTTATCACCTCAGCGGGTTATGTTCTCCGCTATATGGATATTGTGGAAAAAGCGAGAGATTTTTTGCAGGATAAAAAGATTGCTTTGGTTCTGGGACGCTACTTTGGAGAATTCCCAAAGTCTCCTTGGCTGGGAGTAAAGGAGAAATCTGGCGGCCAGATTGTAGAGCAAGCAACCCATATTGTAGATTTAATGAGGTACTTAGCCGGTGAGATAGATTATCTTTATGGACAGGGGTTCAGTGGCCTTAACAAATTAGAGGATTATAATGTTGAGGATGCCAGTATTGTAGCATTTCATTTTGAGAAGGGAGCACTTGGTTCTCTGACCTCCAATTGGCTTTTATCAGGTTTTCAACCCACATTAGAGATTGTTACTAAAGGTATTCAGATTCAATATTCTGTTACCTCCTTGAAGATTATCTCTAAGGACAAAAAGGAGGAGTTTCAGGTAAATAATGACTATGCCCTTCTGGAGGACCAGATATTTATCGAGGCGGTAGGGAATAATGCCCCCTCAAAGATTAAATCCGACTATAGCGATGCTCTCCGAACCTTAGAGGTTACTTTGGCCGCCAATGAATCGATGGAGAAGAAAAGAATAATTTCTTTATGAAGATGAAAAAGGTTAATTTAGGAATTATCGGGCTGGGGGGAATGGGAAACTACCATGCGAAGTCCTTGAAGACCGGAATGGAGGATGTGGAAATTTTAGCCGCCGCAGACACTGATCGCAATAGAACTAAACAATTTACTAAAAAGTATAGGATAAAATATTCCTTCGCCGATTACCACCAATTACTGGATGTTGAGGAGATAGATGCGGTGTTGATTTGCCTACCTACCTTTTTACACGCTGAGGTAGTTGTCTCTGCTGCCAAAAAGGGCAAGGGTATTTTCTGCGAGAAGCCCATTGCCATGAATTTAAAGGATGCAGAGAGGATGACGAAGAGCTGCCAGGAGAATCGGGTTAAATTTATGATTGGCTTTGTGCGGCGGTTCGACAATTTCTGGGGAAAAGCCCGTGAAATAGTAAAGAAAGGTATTTTGGGGAGGCCGGTTATCTGGCATGATACAGCCTCTTCTACCGGCGCTCCTTACCCCTGGTATTTTGATAAGGAGAAAGGAGGAGGTCCTTTGATCGATGGAGCGGTGCACAACTACGATTTCGCTTACTATACATTTGGAGAGGCGAAAAAGGTTTATGCTACAACTAAAACCTTCAAGAAGAATATCTCTGGTATCGATACCGGCTCGGCCATTATTGAATATAAGTCCGGGGATGAGCATGTTATCTCCTGGTCCTGGGGTCTACCTAAAGGGTCTTTTGGAGGAAGGCTTACCGATATCATTGGCCCTAAAGGAGCTCTCCTTTTTCCCGGCTCCTTTGATCCCCGCGAAGTTCCTAAATCGATTGACCAAGGGAAATATGGGATATTCTGTCTTCTCCGCAAAGGAGGAAAAAAGGAGTGGATAAAGTATCGGAAAA
>DAOWFY010000144.1 GCA_030637775.1 bacterium
CTTCAGGAGGATTGTCGCTATTGTAGATATAAAGATAGGGCAGATTATCAATGGCTAAATCAGGATAACAACTTGCTGAAAGTCCAACCGACTTGCCTGGCAGGAATTCCTGACTTCCATGTGTGCCAACATTGATGAGGACATCGGCACCAAATTTTTTCTCTAAGTAGCGGTAGGTAGCTAAATATTGATGTGGTGGGGGAATTTCCGGGTCATGTAAAATCTTACAAACACGACCGTCGCAGCGGCTACCGGCACAGCCACGCTTTGGCTGACAGCATATCACCACATTTCCGTATTGAACACCGGTGATAACAATCTTTCCGTTATAAACCATTGCCGCGGGAACGCCGTCCTTTTCTTCTCCTGGCGGCTTTCCCCAACTCTCAGATATTCGCTCTTTCACATTTTGGGGAAAGGCATCAAACCACTTGATGTATTCTTCCTTATCAAGAAGGGCAAGGGCACCACCCTTTTTTATAATCTCATCCACCGTTGTCCAGCGGAATTCGGAGATTGCTTTCTTCTCCATAATGGTGGTAATAAGTTCCTTGCCATCCTCGGGGAGATTTTCAATTCGGTATCCACTTTTCTTCATCTGTCTCATTATTCTAACCACACTCTCCAGCGTATCCAGTTTGGAACCACTGCCTACAGATAGCTCCACACCCACGCATGCCGGATTATTAAGGATAAAGGCAATTTTTCTTTCAGAAGGTTTTTTCTCTTTAAGTGCAATCCAATTCCTTATTCTTTTTACCGCTTTTTCTATTCTATCTTTTATGGGTGCATATCTTATTAATGTAACACCTGTTGTTGGCTCAAATTCTCTCTTCACCGCTCCAATGATAATTGGCTCAATCACTCCCTCAAACTCTGGCATAGCCACTGACCAGCCAACTGAGCCTCCTATCCCGTGATGATCCTTTCGCCATTCCTCTTCGCTCTTATAGTAAGAAACTATCGGATGAAAGACCGGTACATCAAGTTTAGTTAATAACTCTATCCCCTGGTTAACTCTGTCTATTTGGCTATCCCTCTCTTTAGATTCTGAACCAAGAAGAAATGACTGCAAATTTATTAGAGCATCTATTTGAGATTTTCCCTTTTTATCGAAGAAAAATTCTCTTACTACCTCATAACTCGTTTTGGAATTAAAATCGGTCTTTCCCGCACTATGGGAAAAAACTGCTAACACATTTAAGCCCTCTTTTTCCAGTTCACAAATTAAAGCATCTTCAACCTCCAAGTTTTTATTCACCCAATAACTGCGATAGAAAAGGATTCCTACAGTCGGTCCTTTACGATGAGGATACCAGTTCAGATAATCTTTGATATTTTTAAAGATATCAGGAGCCTCCGGGTGATAAATACCCTCCCAGGCTATCTCCTTTGGAGGCTCTACTTTGATTTTTAATCCAAATAACCCCTTGCCAATAAAGTTGAGCATATTACAGAGATTTCCTATCCCGCCAAAGGTCAAATATTGCTGGCAGGTAATCACGATCTTTTTTGCTACAGTAGAGATGGAAAGCAGTGTCAAATCCGAACTAAGACAAATTATAGGGACGGATTGACCAATCTTTCTTATCCGGGGCTCAATCTCCTGCCAGACCTGATTATTGCTGGGATAAAGGAAAAGCAAATCGCAACCCTTCAAGGTCTCTAAACACTGGGTTCTTTTTTCTTCTTCCTCCAAGTCATTCATTGACCAGATTTTTAACTCCACAAAATCTATGGAGTTTGCGGCCTCAACCAGGCTTATAGTCTGGCTGCTTCCCCACATAATAGAACCTACCTTCATCTGAAAACCTCCTAAAACTCCGCTACTCACTAATCACACTACCTTCAGTAAGGAATTGCGAGACAATGCTCACAGCAAATTTTTAAATCATCCTCAGAAAAATTAACAAAACTGTTCCCCGAACAAGCATTCCAATTCCCAGAGAGACAAGGAGAATTTGTGCACCTAAAGAACCCCCAAAGATAGCCGTATATTTGGCCAGGGAATATCTTAAAGTGAAGACCGGCAACATCAAAAGCCCCCCTAAAAGCGAAGCTACCACTGCCTGAGATTCGGTTATTCCTCCATCTCGAATCAATGTCCCAACAGAGGTCGCTCCAACCAAGGGACTGAACATATAGGTAGTAACCGGAACGGCAGTAACCGAAGGGAGCCTAAAAAGCCTGGTTAGCGGTTGAACATAGCCTTGAACTCTTTCTGCGAGACCAATGTTTATTAGAAGGAGCATCAGAAAGGTCATTGGGACAAAGACCAAGCAGACTCTCAGAAAGGTCTTTTTCTGTGTGCGTAAAGCAATAGTCATAGCTTTGCTAAACTTAGGTCTTTTATTCCTTTTGTCCTTATCATAATTTACTTCATTGGATAATCTTTCGTATCTGACGGGCTTGACTAATTTAATTTTTCCCCAGGAGATGACAAAGATTAATCTTGCTATTCCAGAAAGAAGGAAGCTCAAAAAATAGATTGAGCCAACCTTAATCCCTAAAGCCGGGATTATTATTGGAATTTGGTAGGTGAAACTCTCCTTAATATAAACCGGAACACCATTAAGTAGAGCAGTTAAAAAAGTTTCTCTTTTGTCCATTATCTTCTCTCGATAGAGTTGAGCCAGCATTGTATTACCAGCGAGAACCGAGCCAAAAGAGGTAACGAAAGTAATAGCAGATTCATTGGGTAGATGAGATAATTTTGCCAACGGTCTTCCGATAAATTCTATTCTCTTAAATAAATCTAATTCTATAAAGAGACCGGTGATAAATAAAGAGACAAACATAATGATTAATACTCTCGGCACAATACGCCAGGTATCCATTAATGATTGAACTATTATCGCCGACATATAGTCACCTTTTAACCGTTGAAATTGGAATTATGTTAAGTGAATTGGCGGCAGAACTCCGAAATATCTCTACCTCTATCCCGTAAACCTCTCTTATATTAAGCGGAGTAAGTATCTTTTCTGGTAATCCTGCCCGATAGATTTCACCTTCTTTTAAGATGAGGATTCTATCTGCATAGCGAGCGGCTAAATTGAGGTCATGGGATACCATCACGATAATTAAACTTTCCTTCTTAGCTAAAACCCTCAACAATTCTAAGAGTTCCATCTGATGGTTTATATCTAAATGTAATGTTGGCTCATCAAGTAGAAGCACCTTGGGTTCTTGAGCCAGAGCTCTGGCAATAATTACCTTCTGGTGCTCTCCACCGCTTATTTCAGTAATCAATCTTGAAGCCAGATGGGAAATATCAGTTATCCTTAGAGATCTATCAACTAGATCAAAATCTTCTTTTTTCTCTTTATCAAACCGACCGAGATGAGGAAATCTACCCATCAGCACCGTATCAAAGAC
>DAOWFY010000146.1 GCA_030637775.1 bacterium
CAAAACGCATCCTTTTTAACTGTCCTAATAGTCTCTGAAATACATTTATCACTCTTGTTTTATTATCCAACCAACGGTCATGTTTTTTAT
Source organism: bacterium (assembly GCA_030637775.1). GTDB lineage: Bacteria > Ratteibacteria > UBA8468 > UBA8468 > UBA8468 > DAOVGU01. The sequence continues at coordinate 91 of DAOWFY010000146.1, forward strand.
CGTAGTATCTACTACTTTTGGGAAGACATGGCATAGTTCGATCAGACCTAGCATTACTCATTCCCTTCAGCAAATCTGATATACCTATTTCTATAAAATTTTTAGTGTTTATATCGAAATTCTTACTCCTTTGAAGTATAAACTTTATACAACGCGCCACATCATCTCTAAACCATTTATTACTATCTGGGAATAGGGTTGGGTTTTCTGGAAGTTTTTCTTCTTCAAATAAATCCAACTGCCCTTTTTTTATATATTTCTTGTACTTACGGTTGAAGTGGTCAAGCCAAAGTATAAAATCATCTAGTACCTGGTTATCAATCTTCTTTACTTTTGCTCGACAAATCTTTATTGCCAAAGGATTTATGTCAGTACCATAACTTGGGCAACCATATAGTTTAGCCTCAACCAGAGTTGTTCCACAACCAACAAATGGATCGAGCACCACATCGCCGGGCCTACCATATTTTCGTATAATATTTTGCGGTATTTGCGGAATAAACTTGGCTGCCCAGTGGTGAAAGAAATGGGTTAAATATTGGGTATGCTTAATTCCGATCTCTTCAAAATTCCAATTATTCTCTCTGGCAGGCACGGTGCCAATCAATTTTGGCTCAGGTCTCTCCTCAATAGTAATAGTGTTGCTTATCATTAAATGGTCTCCATTCTATTAAACTTATTATATGCCGATTTATAATGTTTGTCTAACAGTTCTGAAAATAATTCTCTTTAACCATAATAGATTCGTGGCAGTCTTTTGCTTGAAAGACGGGAAACAATCTCCTGGGGGACGGTATTGATGGTTTCTGCAATCTCCTCTACCGAGATTCTTTCCTCTTTCTGTCTGCCGATCAGGACCGCCTCATCGCCAATTTTGAGATTTTTAATATCGCTGGCATCAACCATCAATTGGTCCATACAGATAGCTCCGATTATTGCGCATCTTTTTCCCGAAAGTAGAACCGCGCCTTTATTGGAAAGTTTTCTATCCACCCCATCGGCATAACCGATCGGTAAGGTGGCAACAGTCCTTCTTTTCTTTGCGCGATATGTTCTTCCGTAACTGACGGAACCCCCTTTTCCTATCTCCTTGATAAAAACAACTCTTGATTTCAGGGAAAGGGCCGGTTTCAATTTAACCGTCTTTTTTATTTTTAGCGAGGGGTAAATCCCGCAGAGGGTGATTCCTGGCCGCACCAGATTGAAATAACTGTTCTTTAGATTCAGAATTGCTGCCGAGTTAGCAAGGTGATAAAAAGGAAATTCAATTCCCCTTCCCTTTAGTTTGGCAGTTAAGTCCTTAAATATTTTGATCTGTTTTTGGCTAAAACTTATATCCGTATCGGCTACGGGAAAATGGGAAAAAAGTCCCTCCAGAAAAAGATTAGAGGAAGCTTTGACCTTCTTGATAAATTCAATCGCCTCTTCAGGTTTAATACCAATTCTTCCCATGCCGGTGTCCACTTTAATGTGGATTTTGGCTATTTTTTTTCTTTTTTTTGCCTCTTTGGAGAGCGCTTTAGCCAGAGAAATGGTACAGACCGTTGCCGAAAGGTTATTTTTAATTACCGCAAAGGCTTCTTCCGGCAGGACTGTACCCAAGATAAGAATAGGCTTTTTTATCCCGGCTACCCGTAATTCTATTGCCTCCTTTATTGTGGCAACACCAAAGAACTCTACTTTCTTTTTTATGGCGTTGGCAACTATAGTTGCGCCATGACTATAACTATCCGCTTTAATGCAGGCTAAAATTTTATTTTTGCCAATTTTCTTTCTGATTTGCTCGAGGTTATATTTGATTGCTCCCAAATTAACCTCAATCCAACTTCGCTTCATTCTATCTCTTTTAGAATTCTTTTGGTTGCCTCGCGCGGGTTTTTGGCCGCCGTGATGGGTCTTCCTACAATGATATAACTTGCTCCATTCTCAATTGCCTCTTTTGGGCTGACAATTCTTTTTTGGTCTTCCTGTTTTTTTGCCCAGGAGGGACGAATGCCAGGGCAGAGAATGAGAAAATCTTTACCCACCCTTTTCCTGATCTCGGCCACCTCAAGGCCGGAGGCAATAACTCCATCTAAACCATTCTCTTTTGCGATGGTTGATGAGTTAACTACCTCAGAAATGGCAGAGCTTTGGCTGGTTAAAACTGTTACTCCTAAAATCTTTGGTCGGTTCTTGCCCAGAAGCATTGCTCTTCTTTCCGAACCGGTAATTGCCGCCTCGATCATTTCTCTTCCCCCGGTAAGATGTAGATCAAAGAAATCCACATCAAGAGCGGTTGCCGCCTCACTTGCTTTTTCAACGGTATTGGGAATATCGAAGAATTTCAGATCAAGAAAAATATTTGCTTTCCTCTCCTTAATCTCCTGAATAATCTTTGGTCCGCAAGAGGTAAATAATTGAATACCAACCTTAAATACCTCTACTGACTCTCTCAGTTCTTCCACAATTTTTAAGGCATCCTTCCGATGAGAAAAATCTAAGGCAACAATAAGTTTATTGTTCATTTTTTTGCTTTCCTTCCTGTAATTTCCAGAAGAACTACAATCGTAATGATGGTCAGGGCCTGTAAAAGCACTAAAAGGCCCCCTAAGAGACTGAGATTCCCCAGGAGAAGTGCTCCCAGACCAAGAGAAAATGCCACTAAATAGATAAAGAGGACCGCTCCCCTCTGACTCATCCCTAAGTTTACCAGACGATGAGAAAGATGGTTTTTATCGGCCTGAAAGATCGGTTTCCTCTTTCTTATCCTGATTACAACTACACCTGCCATATCAAAGATGGGGAGTCCTAAGATTAAAAGGGGACCAATAACCGGCAAAAATGTAGGGCTTCCCTTCTGATAATAGGTACCTAAAATGGCTACCGTCGCCAGCAAATAGCCGATGAAGGAACTGCCGGCTTCCCCCATAAAGATTTTTGCCGGATGGAAGTTATACCAGAGAAATCCTAAAAGGGAACCAAGGGATACGGCTAAAATTGTAGAAATGAAGAGCTCGCCTTTAGAACTGGCAATGAGAAAAAAGAGGAAAGATGCAATGGCGGCAACTCCCACCGAGAGTCCATCCATATTATCTAAAAGGTTAAAACTATTGATAATTGCTACCAGCCAGAGGACAGTGATTATTCCCGAGAGAAGAAGATTGGGAATAAAGAGGGTAATCCTGATGCCAACAAGAAAGAGGCAAATCCCAATCGCAACCTGACCGCTCAGTTTAAACCGTGGACGTAGCCCCATCAAATCATCGATTAAACCAAAACAAAGGATAATGCCTCCACCAATAAGGATGATGGAAAGTTTCAGAAGAACATTCTTAATTCCGGGAAGATAACTCTGGATAGAAGAGGGCAAAAATCTTATCAGCCCCGTCCTGGTGAGAAAAATCCCGATGAGAATCGTGAAAAGGAAGGAGAGATAGATTGCTACCCCTCCTAACAATGGTTTGGGATTCTGATGAACCTTTCTTTCGTTGGGATAGTCCAGGACTTTAAAGGAGGTTGCAACCCTCCTCATTAGCGGCGTCAAAAGAAGAGAAAGGAGGAGAGAAAGGAGGAAGACTAAAATGTAAATTAAGTACCACATAATCCCTTATATACCTCTTCAATGCTATCAACCATGACTTCTATCGGAAAGAGTTTTTTAATTAATTTCTGGCCTTCTCTTGCCATCTCAACTGAGCTTGTTTTGTTCTCCAATGCCTTAATGATTGTCAAAGCGAGTTTCTTGGTGTCTTTTACCGGCACCAGATAACCGGTCTTTCCATCGATCACTATCTCTTTAGCGCCATCAACATCAAAGGCAACTATTGGTTTTCCCGCGGCTAAACCCTGGGCAACAGTTTTTGGCAACCCTTCCCTTAAGGAGACATGAACCAAAAGGTCAAAGATGGAGATGACCTTCGGGATTTGCTCCGGTGGCAGAAGTCCCGTAAAGACAACCGTATCTCCGATCCCCAGACTTTTAGCCCTTTTTTCTAAGGTTTTACGGAGAATACCTTCTCCCACCAGCAATAATTTAATTCGAGGAAATACCTTCTTGATCTGGGGCAATACCTCCAGAAGATACTCTTGTCCCTTTAAGGGGAAGAGCCGACCAATCTTGCCAACGACTATTGTATCTGCGTCTAAACCCCATTTTCTTCTTTCTTCTATCGGATTGGTTTGTGGGTCCTGGTATTTCTCCACCTCAAATCCGCTATAGATTACGACAAATTTTTCTTTATTGCCGAGGCGCGCTGCCAGCGCTTTTTCCTTCATTATCCTTCCTACACAGATGATTTTATTGGTGAAGAGAGAAGAGATTCGCTCTAAATTCACATAAACAAAGTTTAGAATTTTAGTCTGATAGGGATGGAAGGGAAGGCCATGGATTGTATGAATAATAACAGCCCGCCTGCGGGCTGATTTAGCCGCTATTCTCCCCAGGATTCCCGCTTTAGACGAATGGGTATGGACAATATCATATTTTTCTTTTTTGACAAGACAATATAATTTAATAAGAGCAATCGTATCTAAAAAAGGGTTAATCTCTCTTCTTAATTCCGGAATAATAATGACTCTGAGCCCCTTTTTTCTCGTTTCCTCAACCAGAGAACCTTCTGGACCAAGGCCAGGACCAGAGATGAGGGTAACATCGTACCCCTTTTTTCTTAATCCTTCTACCGTAAATATAGTGTTTTCCTGTGCCCCACCAATAATTAACCTGGTAATAATATGACCAATCTTGATTTCCTCCACAACTTTTATAGTATAACATAAAAAGTTGACAGGGTCGAAGAAGATACGTAAATTCTATTAGGAAACTGGCAGGAAATTGGTTGGCAATTCCTTAAGGATATAGAGTTACCTCTGGATTCTCAGCCCCCCTCCGGTTAAAAGGTCCTCCACCTCTTTCAGAGTTGCCCAGTGGTAATCTCCCCGAATAGAGTGCTTGAGAGCGCAGAAACCATTTCCATATCTTAAGCCTTCCCGGACACCCTCTTTAAGATATCCATAAAGAAAACCGGCAGTAAAGGCATCACCGCCCCCGACACGGTCAACGATTTCTAACTCGTAAGTTTTATCTCGATAGATTTTCCCTTTCGCGCAGGCGATTGCTGTCCAGTTATTTCTCCAGACAGAAATATTCTCCCTTAAGGTAATCGTCACTACTTTAAAGTTAAATTTTTCTGAAAGTCTCTCGGCTACAGTTTCATAATTTTTTTCTCTAATACCAAAGACCTTAAAGGTATCTTCCTCGGTGCTGATGAGGATATCCACATAATTCATCATCGGTTCCTGGCATTTTCTTGCCTCCTGCTGGTTCCAGAGTTTCCCCCGGTAGTTCAAGTCATAACTGACCTGGCAACCTGCTTTTTTTGCCGCTTTTAAGGCTTCTAAAGTCACTTTAGCAGCAGAGGAACTAAGGGCAGGAGTAATTCCACTGAGATGAAAAATCTTTGTATCACTAAATACCTTCTGCCAATTTATCTCTCCCGGTTTTACCATGCTTATCGCTGAATTTTTTCTATCATAAATTACCCGGTTTGCCCGGGGAGCAGCACCAAACTCCAAATAATAAATACCAACTCTCCCTTCCTCAGTCCAGAGGAGATGAGAGGTATCCACCCCCTGTTCCCTGGCCTTATTGCGAACCATCAAACCAAGAGGATTATCAGGTAATCTCGAGACCCAGGCCGTTCTTAGACCTAATCTACTGGCGCCAACCGCAACGTTGAACTCTCCGCCACCCACATTTACTTCAAAACTACCTGTCTGCTCCAACCGTTGAAAATACGGAGGCGAAAGCCGCAGCATCGCCTCCCCAAGAGTTACAATATCATACATTTTCTTCCCCTCTCGCTTTTTTAATTACTTCAATAAATTTCTTTGCTATCTGAGTAATGAGTTCATACCTTTCTTCAGCGATAGCTTTCTTATCAACTAAAGCACCCCCCACAGCAATCGCCACTGCCCCGGCCTTAATAAAATCTTCAGCATTTTGTAGATTTACCCCTCCGGTTGGCAAGAGCCTTATTTGGGGTAAAGGACCCCTTAAATCCTTAAAATATTTAGGGCCAGCAACCGTTGCGGGGAAAACCTTAACGATGTCAGCCCCTTTCTGCCAGGCGGAAAATATCTCAGTAGGGGTGAATGCCCCCGGGATAGCAATTTTATTATATCTTTTGCAGACCTCAATCAATTCTAAATTTAAGGTGGGTCCCACAACAAACTCTGCACCAGCAGAAATTGTTGCCTTTGCTGTTTTTCCGTCTAAAACTGTTCCGGCACCGATAATTACCTGATCGCCCAATTCTTCTGCCACCTCCTTAATCACCCTTAGGGCATTGGGCACGGTCATTGTGATCTCGATTACTTTTATCCCTCCCTTTTCCACCGCTTTGGCAATATTAATGGCAGCAGCAGCATCCCTGACTCTCACTACCGCAATCACTCCAGACTCTAAAATAGCCTTTAAATGCTCTTCTTTTTTCTTATTCATCTTTACCATTCCCTTTTTTAATTACAATGTATCTTTGCCATTTTTTATCATTTCTCGGCTCACTCTCGCCAGAATTATCGAAGAGAAGATGTGGCCCCCGGCTCTCATCACGAAGGGAAGCGGCAGTGGCAATTATTTTGGCAACTTTGAGGATATTTATTGTTTCTAAGAGATAAACAAGACCATTTTCATCCATACAAATTCCTTTCTTCTTCATTTCTTCCAATTGCCTTTTTGTCTTATTTAACCCTTCCCTGGTTCTCACAATGCCGACAAGAGAAGACATTATGCTTCGAATTCTATTTCTCGCTAAGGATGCTTTTAGCCCTCTTCTCCGATTTAATAATTTCTGAAGTTTCTTCTTTGTTTCTTCTATCTGACTCCTTGAAATTTCTTTTGGATTTTTAATAGATTTTGCCTCTCCTCCAGCAGTATCTCCAGCAATCCTACCAAATACCTGGCAGTCAAGCAGTGAGTTCCCCCCTGGTCTGTTGGCTCCATGCTGGCCACCGGCGCACTCTCCCGCTGCACAAAGCCCTTTTATATTTGTTTTAGCTTTAACTCCGATTCTAACTCCTCCCTGGAAATGTTGCGCCGCCGGAGCAATCTCAATCTTTTCTCTCTCTAAATTAATCCCTCTTTTCTTAAACCAGATAATAATCGATGGATTTATCTGAGAAAGCCTGGATAAGGGACTTCTTTTAAATTTTTCTCTCTTAAAATCGACCCCTTTCTCCCGATACCAATCCTTAATCTCTTTTTTCAGTTTTTCAATATTTAATCTTTGAGGATTTTCTCGATAGTCTAAATAGACCTTTCTCCCCTTAGCCCTTTCCTCGAATACGGCAAGATCAATAATTTTGCTGGGTTTTTCATAGGAGATTGGCCAGGATGCTCCTTTGGCAAAGAGAATATTGCAGTTTCTTAAAAATTCCTCTCCTTTGTCATTTGTTATTTTAGGTAATGCCCGCATCATACTGCCCGAGAGAGCAAGTTTTGTTTTTATGGAGGAGAGTCCAAACTGAATAAATTCCATATTGACCAATTCTGCACCTGCTTCATAAGCAAGGGCATAGCCATCCCCGGACATCCCTTCAGGAAAGACATTGATCTTGAAGACCTCTCCCGCTCCCCCGGTAGCCAGAATAATTGTTTTGTTGTTAAAGACTCTTAACTTTTGAGGAAATCTCTCACTTGTATCTAAACCAAAGGCACCGATAATTCTTCCCTGGGAAGTTAATACATAAATAATCATTGAATCTTCAATAATTTTTATCTCCTCCCCCTTGATGGGAGTGAAGCCCCCGGTAGGGTGGGGGTGTATCTTCTTTATTAAAGCCCTCTCAATCTCATTTGCGGTATAAGGACCGGTATAGCAGGCGCGGGGATATTCTGAACCATCGGTAACAAACTGCTCCGGTTTCCCATTCTTCTTAACAAAGGGAACGCCAAGTTTGTCTAAATATTCAAAAGCTTCTTTAGAACTCTTGGCTAAGATCTCGGCTAAATTGTAATCGGAAACTTTACCTCCTATTTCGTAAATATCCTTGGCATGAAATTTCCAGTTATCCTTACCTCCCGGTTTAGTGAAGGGAAGGGTGGTGTGGAAAGCCATTCGATCCGAGCAGGCGGTAGCCGTCACCCCACTTTTTCCTAACTTTCCCTTTGTTACCAAGATAACATTTAAGTCTCTATCCGCCTCTTTAGCGGCAATTGCTGCCCTTAAGCCTGCTCCCCCAGCACCAACAACCAGAATGTCGCAATTATACTTTTTCATCTATAGAAATTAATTTAATAGTTTAGAAATACATAAAATATTCTCAGGAGGTGTTTCATAGGTAACTACACCGGAGCCCAGGATTAAATAGGGCTTATCTTTTAACTCACCTATTATCTTTCTTGCATAGGGTATTATCTCTTTTGCAGTTTCCCTGCTGAATTTTCGACTATCCATATTAACTCTGACTACTACTTTATCTTTTCTCGCCTTTTCTAATAGTTCATAAAGATGGGCATTGTAAGGAGTAATGATAAGTGAAGCGTTGGTTTCAAGAATCATATCTAAAAATGCATAGGTATCACCTCCAATAATAAAGGCTACTTTTTCTACGCCCATTGATCTAACTTTATCAATTAGTTGGATTTCATAGGGGAGAATATATTTAGAAAAGAATGGCTTAGAGACTATGGGTGTAGTAGCCCAGGATTCAAATATGATGATATCTGACCCTGCAGATATTAAATGCTGAGCATAGTCAGAGATAATTTTTAAGTTAAATTGCATCAGTTCTTCATAATATTTTGGGTCTTCTATAGCATCAATTATAAGATTTTGAATGGTCCGTAATTCGACCGCTAATGAAAATGGTCCACTAACGGGAGCATTTACAGAAACCTCTTTGCCGATACTCTGGCATACCTTATCCACTGCTTCTATTATAATCGGCATCCGACCAGAAGATTCAGGGTCAGGGATTTTTAATTTATCAATGTTTCTATCTTCGGAGAGAGGATGACTTATAATTCCTGGGACAGAGGTTGAATCAAGATGAAATTTTATCTTACATCCTAATGCTTCGGCTTCAATGTTATAGATATCTATGCCTACAGTGACAATATCGTGTTTATAATAAAAATAACTTTTAATCTGCGCCTCGGCTAATAACTCGCTATCTCTTGCTGCCTCTGAAGGAGTTTTTCCCACAAACTTAGCGCAATGCTCATAGATGGAAGGCGCAAAGGATAAATGGTCGGGGAGTTCACCTTTAAAGATACTTTCTATTCGTTGTTTAGGAGTCATATCTTACCTTCTTTTCTGGTATTCTATGAATTCCTTTTTTCCAGAAGCTCTCCGTCGCCACTTTCCCAAAGCAGTACTCTTAGGCAGGTCAGAAAGAGTAAATACCGGACCGTCTACACAGCTCCGATAGCCATCGAGAGCACATTTGCCGCAAAGACCCACTCCACAGGCAGTGTGGCGCTCCACACAAATAAAAATCCTTTCCGGAGAAACTACCTTGGTCTCACATTGGCACACTGTTACTAACATGGATTCAGGGCCGCAATTATAAAAAGTAACATCTGAACAGTTATTCCTCTTCAAAAACTCATCCAAAATATCTACTACTGTTCCTTTATACCCTATACTTCCATCTTCTGTAGCCAACATAACTTCTCCAAACTGTTTAAAATCTTCTACAAAAAGCAATTCCTCCTTAGTTTTAGCCCCTAACAGTATCAAAGAAGATTCTAATTTCTCTGCAAGAAACCGAAGAGGTACAGCGCCAGTGCCTCCTGCTACAAGTACTGCTTTATTAAAAATATGAAAACTATTACCGAAGGAACCTTTGACCATTACTTCATCTCCTGCTTCTAAGTTATACAGAGCAGAAGAAACCTTGCCCACCTTGCGGATTCCAAGTACCAGTGGATTGTCTGAAGCTATGCTGAAAGGTTTCTCACCGATATCGGGTAACCAGGTAAAGACAAATTGACCAGGGCTTGCTTTA
>DAOWFY010000120.1 GCA_030637775.1 bacterium
AACGACATCGTCAACATAGGTAAAATCCCGGCTCTGTTCCCCGTCCCCATAAACCGTCAGAGGACCATTATCTAAAAAGGCATTAATGAATTTAGCGATTACACCAGAATACTCGGAGGTTGGGTCTTGGTATGGACCAAAAATATTAAAATAACGTAAGATAATCGTTTCCAACCCATAAATATACTGAAAAGCCTGGCAATAGCCCTCTCCCGCAAGTTTACTCACCGCATAGGGGGAGATGGGTTTGGTAGCCATCTCCTCATTTTTAGGAAGTTTGGGGGAGTTGCCATATACAGAGGAGGAGGAAGCATAGATTACCCTTTTGACACCATTTGCACGGGTAGCTTGCAGAAGGTTAAGTGTCCCAGTGGCATTAACATCGTTAGTTGTGTTGGGAGCGATAACCGAACGGGAGACTGAGGGAAGGGCGGCTTCGTGGAAGATTATTTTGGCTTTTTTCGTTGCTTTCATTACGCAAGCAAGGTCCCTGAGATCCCCTTCGATTAGCTCAATCTTACCGTGAAGGTTATGTAGATTTTCGCGTTTGCCCGTAGAAAAGTTATCAAAGATACGGACCTTCTTGCCCAGAGCGACTAATCTGCGGACTAAATTACAACCAATGAATCCGGCTCCCCCGGTAACAAGACATAATTGAGAATCTTTACTCATTTCTCCTCATAATCTCGGGCCTCTTCGATCAGCATCACTGGTATTCCCTCTTTTATCGGATAATACTTCTTGCATAGCAATTTTCATTACAGTTTGCTCGCCTCACAGCTTCCATACTATTACATCTTTTTTCCCTCCCCAACTAGATGCAATTCTTTGTAAAATAATGAGGGCTCTTATCTTTTTCTCGAAAGAGAGATTAGCCTGCTCTTTTCGTAATCTTTCTTTTTCTTCAAATAACTTTTTTAACGTCATTACTTTATTATCCTTAGTGAGTATCCTTATTTTTTCATCTTCCATTTTGCCCTTCTTTCATAAAACGTTTAAATTTCTTGAGTAAATCATATCTCCTCAAAATATCTTTGAGTTTTTCCATATCTATCTTTGTCTGCTTTAGAAGCATTTCTATCTTTCTTATATCTTTATCTCTACCGGCTTTTAAAAATAGGGCTATCAAATATTCCGGTCTCATTACTTTTGTTCTGACGCCTTCAAATTCTACCTCAAGTGCATTTTCCACAGATTCTTTACTAACTCCCTCCGCAGGAATAAGCTCTACTGGAACATCATCTATTATAATCCACTGTTCGACCCATTTATTATATCCTCTCTTTTTAAGATATTCGTACAGGGGAGAGAGCATTATCACCTCCCCATTTTCAGGTTCTTTTATGAGGATAATAAATATATCTAAATCACGGGTAAAAAAAGGTTCGACCCACTTCAATGCGCCAATAGCCCCACCGATAGCATAATCCTTTATCAACCCTTCTCTCTTCAACTCATTCATAACTATTATTGCTTTTTTCATCTTTTTTTATAATCTCTGGCCTCCTCGATCAGCATCACCGGTATTCCCTCTTTTATTGGACAATACTTCTTGCATTGAGGACAGATTATCAAAAAGTTTTTCTTTTTATCCACTCTTTGAAAAATACATCAGTAATTTCATAAATTCCATTGTTTTTCTCAATTATTTCCTTTTTAATAAGAAGTGTAATTGAAGTCTGAAGGGTTGAACCTGGACCAATGCTGGTCGCTGCAATAAATTCCTGAGAAAACATTTTTTCACCACCAAAATTGGCAATGGCGCGAAGAACATCTCTCTGGTGAAGCGTTAAATTATCCCATAAAGATAAACAAAAAGGCGTTTCCTCAGAAAGTATTTTCCCTAAGGCAATTCTAATATCTGAAATATTTATTTTCTTTTTATCGAGATTCATATCCCACAGTTTATGGCACAAAGATTGAGCATTATATGGGTAATCTTCTACCAGATCAAGAGCCTTATCAACAACCCCTTCCTCCAAAACAAAGCCAGTATTCTTAAATTTACCTTCCAAAAACTTGCGAAATTCTTCTCTGGGAATTTTGCTTAGATTTATTACTTTACCAATTTTATAAAAGGCCCGACTTTTATTATAGACCATATCATTGAGCATGTGCTTTTTTGAACCAGCGAAAAGATAAGCGACATTGCGATGATGTTGAAAACTTGCGCGCATTGATTTCTCAATTGATTCGCCGTTAAAATTTCTTATTTCCTGAAACTCGTCAAAGGCTAAACAGAAGTTTTTCTTTTTCTTCAATGCAAGTTTCTGTGGTAAATCGTAGACTTCATCTAAAAATCTTGAAATTTCTTGTTTGTTGCTTATATAATCTATTCCTATTGAGGGATTACCTTCAGCATTTATTGTGACCCTGGGTCGTAAGCCTGGGAGAACTTCTCTGATAAAACGAATGGCTCGTTCTAACTTAGTTTCTACCGTTAAAGCAATTTCGCGACTATACAACTCAAGCAGTTTGTGTAAGGATGTAGCTTTATAAAGATCGATATAAATAGGATATACCCCATTTCTCCTTAATTCTGTGAGCACATTGACAATTAAAGAGGTTTTTCCATACCGTCGTGGTGAGATTAGGAAAATCTTCTCGCAATCTTTTAGATCTCGGGCAAGTTCTTTAATTTCATCAGCGCGATCAGCAAAATCTTCACCCGTAACTACTTCACCGTAAACAAATGGATTCCTCATAAAAATGCCCCCAGGTATTCTTTATGTGTATATGCGTAACGGCTATATACATAATGTTATAATAAACTTGGCTCTTTGTCAATGTGTCGAAGGATTGAGAATCTTCAGTCATTTTAAAATCCTTAACTTATCCCATTCTATATACTTAAAAAACTTCTTTTTATATTCTTGAGAGGGAATATAAAAGAAGGAATTCTCGGAGTAATCATTCACTGTAAAATAAGTTTCTCCTGCAAGATAATCTAAAACCTCTTCTAAATTTTGGGCAATAAAGGGTATTTCATTTTTAACCAATGCCTTCACCATTCTGATAAAATCCTCAGCATAAGCATAGTTAGTCACTCTTAATGAATATCTCCAATTTATCTTTCCTGTACGAAAATCAAAAGGGACTGTTCTTTTTACAATATCTCCATTCGTCTTTTTTATAATTCGTAAAAATTTTATTGTCTCTTGAAATGTCATTCTGAATATTTTTTCTGGAATCTTATTTCCCCTTTTGATGTGTAGGCTACCCAAATGGAAAAAGTAGCAGAAAAAATCCCTTTTGTATTTTATCATGCCGAAAGGGATGCTAATTAGCTTACCTCGCCTTCTCAACGGTAAGTAGAAATCTTCCCATCGCTTCTCATATTTATCTTTTGAAGAAAAGCAAACTTTATCCGTGAGTTTCTTTACCGAATTGTATATTTCTGAATTTTCAATTAGATGAGGATTTAGAGAACGATTTTCAAGATAGTACTCAATCTCGTAAAAGTTAATTTTAGGATTTATTGTAGACAAAATTTTATATGACATCGGCAAAGGAGATCTCTATTGGGAATTCTCCAGAATTTCCTTCACCTTCAGACAATCTTTGATAAGTTTACCATGAAATTCTGGCTAATCTTTTTGCAATGGCTACAGTCTTCGTCAAAGTCTCGAAAAATTCATTCGGTTTAGTTATCCTTTTAAAGGCCGCCCTTATTCCAACCATCTGTTCAGATTATGAACATTATACCAAAGTATAAAATTATGTCAAACAATTTCTATTAAGGTATAAAAATCAGGAGAAACTCATCGCCTCCTCGATGAGCATCACCGTTGCGATTTATACCATTTGACCGTTCTCTTTAACCCTTCTTCAAAAGGAATCTTGGCAACAAAATTCAATTTTTCTTTCAATTTGGAGACGTTGGCCAGGGAATGTCTTACATCACCGGGCCGGGGATCGGTATAGATTACTTTAGGCTCCTGTTTAAATAGAGCTTTAAGGATTTCAATCATCCGGTTGAGAGTAACCATTTTACCGGCGGCGACATTAAAAATTTCGCCCGAGTTATCTGCAGAACAACTTGCTGCTGCAAGATTAGCTTCAACGACATCGTCAACATAGGTAAAATCCCGGCTCTGTTCCCCGTCCCCATAAACGGTAAGAGGAGTACTGTCTAAAAAGGCATTAATGAATTTAGCGATTACACCAGAATACTCGGAGGTTGGGTCTTGGTATGGACCAAAAATATTAAAATAACGTAAGATAATCGTTTCCAATCCATAAATGTGCCGGAAAGCCTGGCAATAGCCCTCTCCCGCAAGTTTACTCACCGCATAGGGGGAGATAGGTTCGGTAGTCATCTCCTCATCCTTAGGAAGTTCGGGGGAGTTGCCGTATACCGAGGAGGAGGAAGCATAGATGAGCCTTTTGACACCATTGGCACGGGCAGCTTGCAGAAGGTTAAGTGTCCCGGTGATATTAACATCGTTGGTTGTGTTCGGAGCGATAACCGAACGGGAGATTGAGGGAAGGGCGGCTTCGTGGAAGATTATTTTGACCTTTTTTGTTGCTTCCATCACGCAAGCAAGGTCCCTGAGATCCCCTTCGATTAGCTCAATCTTACGATATAGGATATCACGAAGATTTTCGCGTTTGCCCGTAGAGAAGTTATCAAAGACACGGACCTTTTTGCCCAGAGCGACTAATCTGCGGACTAAATTACAACCAATGAATCCGGCTCCCCCGGTAACAAGATATAATTGAGAATCTTTACTCATTTTTCTCCTCATAATCTCGGGCCTCTCCGATCAGCATCACCGGTATTCCTTCTTTTAGGGGATAATACTTCTTGCATTTAGGGCAGATTATTCTATCCTCTTTCCAGATTACCTTTCCTTTGCACTTGGGGCAGGCCAAAATCTTTAACAGTTCTTCATTCATATAAATCTCTCCTACACAAAAGCGGTAAGAAATTTATCTGCGCTAATAATACGAATATTATCTTTTATATAATCAATACTTTTTTCTCTAACTACCTCGTAAATAAAAGGAATTTTTAGTTTTTCCCCAAAATATCTCAAAGCAGCTGGAATATCTTTAAAAGAACTCTTTGTCTCTACGCAAAACCAGGGTTTGCCATCAATGGCCACTAAGAAATCTACCTCCCTTTTTTCTATATCTCTCAGGTAATATAGGTTTGCTTTGTAGCCCTCGGTATCAAAAAGAAAATAACAAAATTTTAAGAGATGTGAAGCGACCATATTTTCAAATCTTATACTTTCATCCTTAATCTCTGACCAATCCCAAAGATAAACTTTTGCTTCCTTTTTTAAGGATTTTATTCTTTTCGTCTGAAAAGGATAAATTCTAAAATGATAGTAAAATCTTTCCAATATATCTACCCAAAAAGAAATTGTCTTATGGGTAACAGCCAAATCTTCCCGTAAAGAATTCAAAGAAAATAACGAGCCAACCTTATCCGGTAAAAGTTCAACCAGCGTTTGCAATGCTGATAAATCTCTCACATTTTCAATATCTCTAATGTCCTCTTTGATCACTCTATCCACCCTCTCATTGTGCCAGCGCCTTAAAGCCTTTCGGGTTCGTTTTACAACCATTTCAGGAAAACCCCCGAAATAAAATAAGGTATTGAGCAGTTCTTCATTCTTTTTATTAAAATCTAAAAATTCAGGTTCTTCCAAAGGGGTGAATTTAATCTCCTTATTGCTTAATAACTCTTTTAAAGAAAGAGGATGTAATCTATAATAGTAATATCTCCCCAATAAAGAATCTCCACCTCTTCGGTAGATATCAAGACGCGAACTCCCGGTTATCAATATTTTAAATTTAGTTTTATATTTATCATATACTCCCTTTAAGTAATTTTTCCAATTTTTGTATTTATGAATCTCGTCAAAAATAAGCAATTCTTTATCTGCCCTAAAAAAGCCATTCAGAATACTTTTTCTATCTTCCCTGTTATCCCAATTAAGATACAGATATCTATTAGGGAAGAATTTTTCTCCGATATCTAAAGCAAGGGTAGTTTTGCCTACCTGACGAGGTCCAGCAATAAATACCATTTTATCCTTCAAATCCTCTAAGACCAATTTTTCTAAATATCTTTTAATCATAAAATTTCTCTTCACCTACAAATTATACCAAAGTATAAAATTATGTCAAACAATTTCTATTAAGGTATAAAAATCAGGAGAAACTCATGGCCTCCTCGATCAGCATCACCGGTATTCCTTCATTATATCAACCACATCAGAGACCGTAGGATTCTCTGGAATGTTGAGCTTATTATCACCTTTTACCAATAGAAATGCATCATCCTGGGTATGTTTTCCGGCAAAGATTCCCTTATCCGCTAATTTGTTGGCCTTGATGGCTGCCTTGAAATTAAACCCTTTATTGCCTACCAGAACTAAATCTGGCGCCTGTTCTAATAAGGGCCCAGAATAGATCTCCTCCTTTCGATAGACATTCCTGATTACCTTTTTATTATCTATTTCTAAGGAGTTAAAAAGGTCCTTCAGATCCCTTAAAATTCTTTCTTTATCCTCTGGCTCAACAGTTCCACGGGGATATTTATCTTTTAGATTAAGGTAGATCCTTGCCGGATCCAGGGCAAAGGCTTTAGTAGAATGATCGATATCGCTCCAGGTTGGTTCGCGGACATCCTGCAGTTTTAAAAACCCCTCTCTTTTCAAGAGATAATTAATGTAGATATCCTTATCCAACTCTTCAAAGCCATGGTCAGAGAGAATAATCAATAAATCGGCCTTATCAATCTTGCTCTTGATCTCTCCAATCACCTCATCAATCTGCCGAAAATGGCTTAGGAAATCTTGATGATAGCGGTGATTTTTATCCTCATAGGCATCCCAGAGAAAATGCATCAGACGGTCTGTACCGGTAAATACCAACATAAAGATTTTCCATGGTTCTTCCCAGAGATAACGAAAAGCTTTGATCCTTGCCTTTAAGGTCCTATCCAGATCTGCTAGGAATAGCTCTAAGGATTTATGGGCCTTGGAAGAATCTACATCTACTCGATAGTCCAATTCTTTCAGTTTAGGCAGGAGAGTTGCCGGATAGACACTTTTTTCTACCCGGGGGGAAATAAAGCCTGAGATATGGATCCCGTTTAATTTTTTGACCGGGTAAGTAGAGGGAACATTGATGATCACAGATTTTCCTTTAATCTTATTCCAAAAGGGGGGTCTTTTTAGGTTATTGAAGTTGGGGAAACAGAACCGATAGGTTCCAGAAACCAGATCCGTAAAGCCAAAGATGCCATGCTCTGCCGGATTAGACCCGGTAATGAGAGAGCTCCAGGCAACGGAGGAAACCTCAGGAATTGAAGATTGCATCTTTCCGAAAAGACCTTCTTTGATAATGGAGCCTGTATTGGGCATAATGTCTTCCTCGGCTAACCCTTTAAGTAGTCTATATGGTACTCCATCAAGCCCAATAATTACTATCCGCCTATTCATTAAATTTGGATAGATATTCCTGGAAGAAGGCAAGGAAGATTCCCAAGAAGCCACCGAGGATTATACTTACCGCAAGGTTAAAGGCGGGTCGGGGTTTGATTGGTCTTTCGGGAATAGTTGCCGGAAAGATAACTCTTGTCTCTCTGAAAGAAGTAATTCTTTCCTGAATTTCGTTAAACCTTATTTGGAGTTGGTTCAGGTAGAGTGAAGAGGTGAGAACTTCATTTTTATTTTTCCCGGAGCGACGGCTTAACTCAATCTGCTTCTGGATTCCTTTTACTTCTTCCTTTAATGAGCTAATTTTTTTCTCATAGAGGCTATTTTGCTCTTTAACAATTAAATCGGTTATGGTACTGACTATCTTGACCGCCTTTTCCGGAAGAGAGGATTCTAAGGAAATGGCAACCATCGGACTATCAGGCTTAGATTCTGCTTTAATCTTTATCTCCTCCTTTTTTGGCAGGCCAAGAATTTCTTTGACCTTATTTAAGAGATAATCACTCTTGCAGAGAGAAGCGGTAGCCTCCGGGGTCATAGTGGCCCTGAGCCCCAACCGAGAACCGGCTGTAATTGAGCCAATTTCAAAGGCAGATTTAATCCGGTAAACCGGTTTTTGCAAGAAAGTAAGGAGAAGAGAAAAGAGGATGCAGGCAAGGAATGTAATGATAATTGTCCACTTTCTCTTTCCCATTACCTTTAGATAATCACTTAAATCTACTTCTTCCTTTTCATTTAATCTTTTTTCTTCCATTTTTTTCTCCTATTTTTAACTAAAGAATTCCTTTATCTTATCTACAACCCACTCCTGCATCTTTAAGGTAATCTCAGGATAGATTGGTAAAGTTAAGGTTTCCTTAGAGGCTCTTTCCGATTCCGGGAAATCCCCTTCCTTATATCCCAGTTCCTTAAAGCACTCCTGGAGGGGTAAGGGGAGGGGGTAATATATCGCGGTATCGATTCCATTTTTCTTTAAAAAATCCCTTAGGCTATCCCTCTCCTTTACCCGGACAATGAACTGGTTATAGATATGGTATTTTTTTACACCCTTTTCCTTATAGATTGCTTTTGGTAAATGGATAAATTTATCTATGTAGGGGCTTGATTTATCAAGCCCGCCTAAACCACTTTCTGAGAAAAGCCTCTCATAATTCTGACAATTTTTTTGCCTTTTTTCTGTCCAATCATCAAGATATTTTAATTTTACCCTTAAAATTGCGGCCTGAAGGCTATCCAAGCGGAAGTTCCCCCCGATAGTTTTATGGTAATATTTCGGTTTTGCTCCATGGACCCTTAAAATTTTTATTCCTTCTGCCAATCCTTCCGCTTTTGTCAGAACCATTCCTCCATCACCAAATCCACCTAAATTCTTTGTCGGGAAAAAGGAAAGACATCCCATATCCCCGATAGTTCCGGCAACCTTCCCATCCTTATATTGCGCACCAATCGCCTGGGCCGCATCCTCAACCACAGGCAAATTATATCTCTTAGAGATCTCCATAATCGGCTCCATCTCGGCTACCTGACCGAAGAGATGGACCGGCAGAATTGCTTTTGTCCTTTCATTAATCTTCTCTTCAATTAAGGATGGGTTGATGTTGAAGGTATCCTCTTCTATATCAACAAATACCGGTTTAGCAAATAGCCGGCTAATCACCCCCGCGGTGGCAAAAAAGGAATAGGCCGAGGTTATTATTTCATCATCCGGTTTTATTCCCAGAGCCATCAGGGAGATTAAAAGGGCATCCGTCCCGGAGGAGACACCAATGCCATAATTCACTTTACAATAAGAGGCTGTCTCCTCCTCGAATTTAGCCACCTCATCTCCGAGGATGAACCGTCCACTTTCACAGACCCTTTTTATCGCGCGATCGATCTCTTTTTCTGTTCTTTTATACTGGGCCTTTAGGTCAAGAAGGGGCACTTTCATTTTAAATGGGGACACATCCCATTTTTTTTGAAACATCCATCTATTTAAGAAAAATGGGATGTGTCCCTAATTTATATTTTGAACCACAGATTTTACAGTTTGCGGTCTTCCCTTTAATATTTAGTCTTTCTCCACACTGGCAGACCCAGCCAACCGACTTCGCCGGAACTCCAACATAAAGTCCATAATCCGGGATATCCTTGGTTACTACCGCCCCTGCCCCCACAAATGCATATTTACCAATGGTATGACCGCAGACGATTGTGCAATTTGCCCCTAAGGTTGCCCCCTTTT
This sequence comes from bacterium, assembly GCA_030637775.1. Lineage (GTDB taxonomy): Bacteria > Ratteibacteria > UBA8468 > UBA8468 > UBA8468 > DAOVGU01. The sequence goes on from DAOWFY010000120.1 coordinate 9,682, forward strand.
TTACCAAGGTTTTCTGGTATTGGTTGCGCCGGATGATATGAGCCCGGGGGTTAATCACATTGGTAAAAACCATACTTGGTCCACAGAAGACATTATCCTCCAGGGTAACCCCAGTATAGACAGAAACATTGTTCTGAATCTTTACATTGTTGCCAATAATTACTTTTGGGGAAATCACGACATTGCCTCCGATATTGCAGTTTTTCCCGATTTTGCTATTTTCCATGATATGGGAGAAATGCCAGATCTTTGTTCCCTCTCCGATCTCGCAAGGCTCCTCAATGACTGCGGTGGGATGGGTAAAGTAGCCCCTTCCTCTGTCTTCCCCTCCTTCGAGGGGAGGGGATAATGGGGAGGGTGAAATAGGTATACCACCAGCAGCCAGGGAGTTCTCTGCTGCCTCCAGAACCTTTAGCACTTTTAATCCTTCTTCTCCATCCGTTTGCGGGGTGGTTCTATTTTTTATACATTCCAGGAAACAGGAACATTCTAAACGCAGGGGTTCTTCCATTCGGAAGGGAAGTAGTTCCCCCTCTTTCTTTTTAGGGGTAGGAATACGCTGCTTCCACTCTACCCGGTGCCGGAAAATGGTAAGTTTATTTTCGGCTAAATCATCAAAAAGTACCATACCTTTATCTCCTACAACAATAAGTTTCTGCTCCTTGTAAGGGTGAAGCCAGCTGACAAAGATGTGGGCGGCTACCCCGGTTTTGAATTGGAGGTTGGTTACGGTGATATCGACAATTTCTGGATTAAGGTAGGCCGAGCCAACGGCGGTGATCCTTTCCGGTTCTTCCCCTAAAAGATATAAAATCACCGAAATATCATGCGGAGCAAATGACCAGAGGATATTCTCCTCGGTCCTGAATTTACCTAAATTAACTCTATTGGAATAGATATAACAGATCTTTCCCAATTCTCCTTTTTGGATAATCTCTTTGAGTTTAATGATTCCGGGATGATACTGCAGGAGATGCCCAACCATTAAGACAGAGGATTTCTCTTTCGCCAAATTGACCAGTCCTTCTCCTTCTCTTACCGAAAGAGAAAGAGGTTTCTCTACGAAAAGGTCCTTTCCTTTATTCAGAACCTCTTTTCCCAATCGAAAATGGGATTCAGCCGGTGTTGCCAAAACCACTCCCTTTACTGCTTTATTTTTAAGGACCTCTTCAAACGAGGCGGTAGTCTCAACCTGGGGATATTTTTCCTTAAAGGGAGCAATCTTTTCGGAATCCTTTTCGCAGATAAGTAAAAGTGCGCCGAGAGAGGCAAAATTTCTGATTAGGTTTTTGCCCCAGTAACCGGCTCCCACAACAGCAATATTCTTATTCATAAAATCCTTTATTTTTTAGAATTTTGTCAAATGTTGAGACCTGACCCCTTTCAGGACAGAGATGATGCGGCTGGCGGCATTTCCATCCCAGAGAGCGGGATATACTCCCTTTTTCCTCTTTCCATCCAAGATCTTCTCTGCCTCTTTAATGATTTTTACTGTGTCATTACCTACTAAAATATTTGTGCCCTCCCTCGTGGTTATTGGTCTTTCGGTGGTATCGCGCAAAGTAAGGCAGGGGATATTCAATACAGTTGTTTCCTCCTGCATCCCACCGGAGTCGGTCATCGCAAATTTGCTGCTTATCATCAATTTGAGAAAGTCAAGATAGCCCAACGGTTCAATAAGAGAGATATTTTTGAAGAATTTATTTAATTTAAATCTCTTGATATTCCTTCTTGTTCGCGGATGAACCGGAAAGATAATGGGAATTCTTTTAGAGATTTCCTTTAGCGCCTTTAGAATCTTGAGAAAATTTTCTTTATGATCTACATTGGAAGGTCTGTGCAGGGTCAAGAGAGCATATGCCTCTCTCCTTAAATTTAATTTCCTTAAAATTTTTGATTTTTGGCTTTTGGTTTTTAATTTTAACAATGTATCGATCATCACATTCCCTACGAAGAAGATCTTTCCTTTTGAGATTCCTTCCTTTTTTAGATTTTTGTCGGCATCGGGAGAATGCGTGAAAAGATAATCAGATAGAGCATCGGTTAAAACCCTGTTTATCTCTTCCGGCATCCTTCTATCGTAACTGCGCAGCCCTGCCTCCACATGCGCTAACCGAATATGAAGCTTTGCTGCAGCCAGGGCGGCGGCCAATGTTGAATTTACATCTCCTACCACGATCACCAAATCGGGTTTCTCTCTAAAAAGCACCTTCTCAAACTCAACCATTACTCTTGCTGTCTGCTGGCTATGGGTTCCTGAATCCACGCCTAAATATATATCAGGCTCGGGAATCTCTAGATCCTTAAAGAATATCTTTGACATTTCATCATCGTAATGCTGACCGGTATGAACAAGTTGCCATCTTATAGAAGTTTGATGTTGCCGATTATGCTTTTTTATGGCTTGGATAATGGGCGCAATCTTCATAAAGTTTGGGCGTGCTCCCGCCACGAGAATAATCTTCATTTTGAAGTTCCCCTTCCCTTTTTCCCTCCCCACTTGTGGGAGTTTTTATTCCCCCGGGATGGGGTGGGGGTGTTTCTGCGTCCTTTAAGTAGATTTTTTAGGTATATTTTAAGGGGTTTGCCAAATTCCTTATCAAAAAGAGCCAATTCAAGAAAGGTTTTGTAATAACTCTCAAAACTGCCCACATCGTACCTTTTTTCTCCAGATTTTAGTTTCACTCCATATACAGGATGGCCCTTTCGCATCAGCAATTTTAAAGAATCGGTTAGCCTTAATTCCTCTTTATGATATGGTTTTGTCAAATGAATCATCTCAAAGATTATCGGTTCAAAAATAAATCTTGCGGCCAAAACCAGATTACCCGGGCTCTCGCCTATCCCTGGTTTCTCAATGATGTCGACGATCTGAAAAATTCCTCCCCTTTCATTTTTTGTTTTGACCACCCCATACTTTTCCGTTTCCGGAAGGGCTACCTCCTCAATAGCTAAGGTGGCGGCTGCCCTTTTCTTTTGATGAACCTTAATCATCCTCTCGAGAAGAGAAGGGGCGGATAGAGAATTCTTGATTAAGGAATCGCCAAAGGCAACCAGAAATGGCTCATTTTCTACAAATGGCTCTGCCGGCAAAAGAGCTCCGGCGGTCCCCTTTTTGTCTCCTTGCCGGATATAAAATGGGGCCGGCCTGTCCTTTTCAAAATAGTCCTCAATGGCGCGCTTCATCTTTCCGGTTACAATCAAAATTTTAGAGATGTCAGCCTTTCTTATCTCCTCTAAAACATATTGAATGATTGGCTTTCTTCCCACGGGAAGCATCTCCTTCGGTTGAGATCTTGTTGCCGGAAGCAACCTTGTTCCTAAACCAGCCGCCAGAATTACCGCCTTCTCTATCTTCATTTTTTTCCTCAGTTACCCTATTAAAATTAAAACTATTCTAATAAAAACACTATTATAATTAAAAATCAATGTCGACATCAGGAGATGTCTCCTACATCATATTATTTTCATTGTGGGGAAAGGTCTCCAGACCTTATAACCAAGAAAAATCTCCAGGGGCACAATAATCGTGTTTCCCTTTTCTACAAGGGTATCTCTACTGATTAATGTTATTTGATTGTCTTTAGAGATCTTCTCTCGAGCAGGAAAATCTTCGGCACTAACCTTATCTTTGATACTTTACTTCAAAAAAAGAATATTTTTCTTTGGCGCGAACAACAAAATCAATCTCTCTCCTTGCTGTCATTCCATAGTAAAGTTGCGGATAATTCCTCTTTAATGTTGCTCCTACCAGCATCTCAGCAATCTTTGGCCTTAAATCCTGTTGCAAAAATGTTCGCCGTAAATAGTTGTAAGCATCATCTAAAAAATCTTCACCCTTTGCCAGAAATGTCTGTAAAATAAATGGGTCATAGAAATAAGCCTTATGATTTTTCTTAACATTTGTTCTCTTCTCGTCTATAGAAAGGTATGGAACTTCAAAGAGAACAAACATCTTTGAGAGGATTTCCAGATAGTCCTTTGCAGTCAAGTGAGATGCTACTCCACTTTCCCTGGCAAGTTTATAGTAAGAAAACGGAGAGCCAAGATGCTGAAAAAGTCTACCAGAAATTCTTAAAGCAGTTTCTTCCGATTTGCCAACTTTGTGTAAATCCCCTTCAATCCAGCTGATGAGCATTTCATAGAGAAAGGACAGAATAAAGTCTTTATCGTAAAAGTAATTAATATTGCGCAAGAATCCTCCTGTGAGGAGATAATCCTCAAAAAATTTTTGTAGCTCTGCGAAGTGCAAACTAAAGACTTCTTGGTAACTCATCCTTTTCAACTTTGGATTGACCAAACTTAAGAATTCGGAGAAATCTAAAGGAAGCATCGTAATGTCTGGCTGGAAAATTTCTCCCCGACGGCCGGGAAGTCTCTCGGAAGAGAACTTTATATCTAAAATATTTGAACCGGTTAAAAGTAAAGTTACGTTTTTAAGATTGCCCCTATCGGCTAAATCCTTTATTGCTCTTTGCCACTCTTTAACAAAAGAAATTTCGTCGAGAAAGATGTAAATATGCTTTTTCAACCGCGAAGTTACAAAATTAAGATATTCATTGAGGATCTCAAATAATTGGTTATAATCTCTAACTCGATCACAGGGGTAGAAGAATATTGTTTCCCTGGGAACATCTTTCTCAAGGAGTAAGCGACGAATGAGTAATTTCAAAAAAGTAGTTTTTCCCACCTGGCGTGGTCCTCTTAAGGTTAAAATAGCATCCTTCTGGAGAGGAAAATCAGAATAGACCTTGGGCAACCATTTAAATTTTTGACCTTCAAATTCAGTAATCTTTGTGTCTTCCTGGATAAGTTCTTGCCTTAACCACCAGGGATTATGAGATTGTAATTGAGATTTATCCATTTCATCCATTTTCTTGTTATTTATATTAACATACTTTTAATCTCCTGTCGACCTCCATAATTCTCTCAGCGGTCTTTTTCCAGCTGTACTTTTTCTCTACTAATCTTCTGCCATTGGCACCCAATTGGGTCAGGTATTGCCTTTCCTGATAAGCCTGGATAATCTTTCCTGCTAAATCGGAAGCGCTCTCCGGATTAAAAAGGTAGCCACATCCTCCTTCCTCAATTACCGCGGTTACTCCTTCTGCTCTACTTGCGATCACCGGTCTTCCACAGGCTAAATATTCGTAAAGTTTTAGAGGAGAGTAGCATCCACTTGGTAATCCTTTTCTGCATAAGTAACAGACATCGAATGAATTGATGTAATAAACAATACCTTTGTAATCAATATGACCCAAGAAGGAAATCTCTTTCTTTAAGTTATATTTTTCAGCCTTGTCTTTTAAATCCTTTTTTAAACCACTGCCATCCCCGAGAATCAAATATTTAATCTCTGTATTGCCCTGTTTTTTCACCAGATTGGCCGCCTCAATTAAAATCTCCAACCCCTGCCAGGGAGCAAAATAGCCAACAAAACCGAGATAGAAACCATTTTCATCAAAGTCCAATTTTTTTCTGCATTTTCTCTTATCTAAAGGTTTAAAAAGGTTGGTATCTGCTCCATTGGAAATCACCACCAGTTTTTCTTCTCTTACCTTGTACCTTTTTATAAGCTCTCTTTTGATTCCAGAGGCAACACAGATAATCTTTTTAGCAAAAAAGTAATTAATCCTTTCACTAAGGCTCACAAGCCACATAATCCAGGCAGGATAATTGCTGTATCGCTTGAGTTCCTCCTCAACTAACCCATTTACCTCTGCTACATAGGCAACACCGAAGATAAAACTTAAAATAGGAGGGGAAAATCCCCACTTATCCTTTCGGGCATAGATTACCTCAGGATGAAATTTCAGAATATAAAAGGTTAAGTAAAAGAATCTAAAAATTTCTGCCCAGACATAGGATAGTGACCTTTTATGAAGTGGTGGAATATAGATATATTTGATATTCAGGCCAAAATTTTCCCTATTCTTTGGGCGATACCCGGAAATAAGCACCAATAGACTATTGCCCAATTCCTTAAGGTTCTTTGCCACCTCCACAAAATGCGTCTTTCCTCCCAATCCTTCTTCCCGAATATCCACCGATGCTGAGGTATATAATATTCTCATCCTTGTCATTGCGAGGCATTAGCCTGCCCCTGCAAGCTGTAAGCAGGGGTGGCAATCTCTCACAAAGTGTCACCCTGGGTGTCAACGAAGGGCCTCAAATGCCATTCCCGCACACTATTTTTATACTGTTCTACTAATGGCAGAATTATATTATGCGCGTTTACAAGCAGATTTGCTTCACTTTCATCAAAAAGAAAAGGTCTTAATATCTCGGCTTGTTTTTTTAACTCCTCTTTTGATAACTTTTTTATCCTCTCTGATATAACTTCCAGGGGGTCTTTTTTTATACCCAGAGCCCTTAAGATATTTTTATTCACAGAGTATCTGTTGGAAAGCATAAATAGAATATCGTATATGTGTCTTCCTCTGTTCTTTTTAATCAGTGCATCTATTTTATCTGCAAACAAAATACTTTTCTCGGTGCAGATGCAGGGATAGAATTTACCAAACCCAGATATTACCTGGGTCTCATTTTCTATCTTCCATTTCGGTTTATTGGTTTCTACTTTTATCATTATCCCTTCTTTCTTTGAATATTTTGATATGACATTATAAACTTTTTCGATCTCGGGAAAGATGAATTTCGCAACGTATACGTTTCCCCAATGAGCAAATTTTGCCTGAGATTTTAATCCTATCCTTTTTAATTCGTCCTCTATCTTTTTTAGAAGGTTTTCAAATTCTCCTTTTGTTATCTTATTGCTATTAAAATCCAAATCTTCAGAGAACCTTTTGCTATTATGAACCAACCTCAGATAAGTCCCTCCCGTGAAGTAGAGATTCCTCCCTGACTCGGTTCTATAAATTTCCCTGAGAATGAGAATCTGCAGATACTCTCTTAGAATTCCCCGAATCTTTGTTGGAGGCATTTCTCTGGATTTCGCCTGTTCTATCAGAGAATCATAGGTAAGCATAAAACTCCTCTAAATTGAGATGATATAATTTCGCATACTTATTCAATTTTTTCTTGTTGAGCCGCGAAATTACGTCTTTATCCAACCGCTCATCTTTGAGATTTAACCTCTTATTGGAATATCTTTTAAAATATAGATAGTCAATAAGAGCTTTTTCTGGTTCGGCAATAAGAATGTCAAAAATACCATATTTCTCGACATAATATCCTGCAAAAGCACCCGGCTTAATCGTTCGGTAGATAAAAAGACCATGTTTATTCTTAAACCTTCGCGTGGGCTTGGTGCTAATGGAAGTCACCGCCATTGATACTTCCGGAATAATACTATAATTGGACAGAGCAGTTTCTAAGGATACGTAAGAAGGGCTGTAGAGTTTGTTGGCAACGTAGGTATCAGGAATATTGAAATCCTTAGGGTAGGTAAGTTCGTATAAGCCCTTTTTCAAAGAGTAAATCCATCCCTTCCCTTTCCATCGGGAAATCATCTTTTTAAGATTGCATTTTTTTTCATTCTGGAAGAATGATAAGATATCACTCTGGGAGAAAACATAGTATCTATTCTTTTCTAAAACCCGGTATAAATCTTTAAAGTTCATTTCATTAAGTATTCCTTTTTGTCCGCTTACTGAAATAATTATATATCAGATTTTTATCTCGGTCAACTAATTCATATTTCCGATATTCTTCAATAACATTAGTTTCTCGCATAGAAGTTATATCTTGGTCCAATCACTCCCTTTTAGCCAATTATCCAGTTTTCTGATGGAATTTTCTATAAAATCTGATACAGCTTCCCTGCCTTTTCCAATCTAATTGCCTTGTAAAAGTGTCTCTAACTTTCTTTGCCCATTTTTTTGCTTTTTTGAAACTGAATGATTTAGGAAAATGTAACTCAAAGAATTCCTTTATTCTGTTTCAATCTTCTTAGGGAAACTGGCAATTTCCTTAAGGATGTCCAGAGAAGCACCTTTTACTTTCTGTTTTGGGTCGGTGATGAGAAAAAGGGAGTTCTTCTCTTCTATCCTTCCTTCCTGAGGTAGTTTAGAGTAGGTGATGTCCTTTCTGCCAAGGTCACGGAGGGCAATCTCGGTAATGTCTGCCAATTCCCCATCCCCCAGAATAATGAATTTTCTTTGCCCTTTCCGGTATTCGGCTAAAAGAACCGATTGAATCTTAGATTTGATTTCCCTCAAAGAGTGGAAAGTGTGGAAAAGGTAGCGATAGGACCTTTTCATCCCCTGGGCGATTCCCGCCGGGGTTAAAAGATACTGAACCTTGTGCCGGTTCAATTGCCCAATCTTGATGTAGCCTTTCTGGATAAGCCTTTTTAAAAGAATATTGGTCATCCCTAGGGAGAAACCAAGCCGCTGGGAGATCTCCCTCTGGGTAATTGTGGAGTTTCTGCTCACCTCATTAATGAGCCGATATTCCTTTTCTCCGATCTCTGGATTATCCGTGTTCAAGTTATGAACATTATAACAAAATAAAAAAGAGTTGTCAACTAAAATCAGAATTCCGCCACTTACTAATCATACTATCTTCAGTAGGGATATGCGGGAGGATTGACTCCCAGACAATTCTCACAGCAACTTCAGGATAATTTCGGTGGCAGAAAGAAGATCGGTTGCGATATAGTCTGGTTGCTTTTGCCAGTCCTTTGTCTCCTCTTTTGATTTGGTTTTTCCTGAGAGAACAAGGATTGTTTTGCTTCCAATATTTTTTCCGGCCAGGATGTCTACTTCGCTGTCACCGACAAAGAAGGTTTTCTCAAAGTCAATATATCCTAAATCCCTTTCCGCCTTTTTAAATAATCCAACCTTTGGTTTGCGGCAGAGACAATTATCCTCCTCCTGATGAGGACAATAGTAAACCTTTTTGATTTTTCCTCCGGATTTTTTCACCTCTTCCTTCATCCTTTTGGTAATATACCTTAAAATCTTCGGACCAAAAAGACCTTTGTTCACCCCGGCCTGGTTAGAAATGATAACAATCCGATAGTTTGCTTTAGTTAATCTCTTTAGTGCTTCCTTTGCCTTCGGCAAAAAGGAGAATTCCTCCCATTTTTTGCTCCAATCTCCTGGATAATATTTGCTAATTACCCCATCCCGATCAAGAAAGACAATCCTCATAATAATCCGGCTGTTTCATCCCAGCCATACATAATATTCATATTTTGAACCGCCTGGCCAGCCGCACCCTTAATAAGGTTATCCAGAGCAGAGATGATAATTACCTTATTTTTGGCCAAGGTAGCACCGAGACGGCAGTAATTTGTGTCCAGAACCTCTTTTGTCTGGGGGAATTTTCCCTCATCCAAAATCTTTACAAATGGTTCAGCGTGATAGAACTCTTTGTAAAGGTTTAGAATTTCTCCGATGCGCATACTTTTATTTAAGAAGAGATAAATGGTGGTTAATAAACCTTTATTCATCGGGATAAGATGAGGAACAAATGTCAAATCTATTTTACTTCCCGCAATCTTCTCTGAGATAAATTTGATTTCCGGAGCATGCTGATGAGAATTGACCTTATAAGGCTTTAGGTTTTCATTAACCGCAGAGAAGAGGAGGGAAGGGTCCGGTTTTTTTCCTGCTCCACTTGCTCCGGATTTAGCATCAACGATGATTTCGTTTTTTAAAAACCCTTTTTTTAATAAGGGAAGGATTCCCAGGATTACCGCTGTAGGATAGCAACCAGGGTTGGCAATCAGTTTTGCTTTCTTAATATCGTCGCGGAAGATTTCCGGAAGACCATAGACCGCTTGATTCAATAGTTCAGGATTTTTGTGCCTGGTTTTATACCATTTTTCATAGATGGAAACGTCGGGAAAGCGGAAGTCGGCGGAGAGATCAATTACCTTTTTCCCGGCTTTTAAAAGGTCATTAACATAGAGCATTGAAATGGTATGGGGGAGGGCCAGGAAGAAAAGGTCGGCAAATTGGGCGGAATCCTTGGGATCAAATTCCTTGTCTATTCGGGTCGGATGAATCCGACCCCTACTGTAAGGGTTCGATTTATCGAACCCTTTCTCTTTATCGGCCAGGTAGGCAATTCTAACCTCTGGATGATGGGAAAGGATCTGCAGGAGGCTGTTTCCCGTATAGCCCCGAAACCCCACAATCCCTACTTTTAACTTCTT
>DAOWFY010000097.1 GCA_030637775.1 bacterium
GAGGCGGTGCCCATTGTTCCCGGGATAAGAACCGGTTGGCCCACGTCTCGATAAGGGGCGGGAATTTCCTCTCTCCCGGCGGCAAAAGCCCGTGTTGCCCCTTTGCGATGGACATAAAGTTTTCTTTTCTCTCCTTTTACCAGGTGCTCCTCAATCTTGCCAATATTATGCGCGACATCATAGACTAATTTCATCCCCAAATCTTCAGAGGAAATAGGGAGAACCTTCTCAAATGTCTCTCTTGTCCAGTGCATAATGATGTGGCGATTTGCCCAGGCGTAGTTGGCGGCGGCAGCCATCGCCGAAAAATAGGATTGGCCTTCAGAAGAACTCGCCGGGGCACAGGCAAGCTGCCGGTCAGGAATTTTAATCCCATATTTTTTCGTTGTCTCTCCTAAAGTCTTCAGGTAATCATCGCAGACCTGGTATCCCAGACCCCGGCTTCCGGTATGAATCATCACCATAACTTGACCGGAGAAGAGTCCAAAGATTGCCGCTATTTTCTCATCGTAGATTTCCTTTACTACCTGAATCTCCATAAAATGATTTCCTGCTCCAAGAGTGCCCAATTGATTCTGTCCCCGCTCTATTGCCCGTGGGGATAATTTGTCAGGATTTGCCAGTTTATAACACCCTTCCTCCTCGGTAAATTTTAAATCTTCCTCTTTTCCATATCCATTCTCTACCGCCCATCCTGCCCCTGAGGCTAAAACTTTTTTAACCTCTTCCTTTTTTAGGTGCAGTTTCCCGGTGGAGCCGACACCGGAGGGAATGTTGATAAAAAGTCCATTGAGCAAATCCTGGACTTTCCCTTTGATATCCGGCTCCTTTAAACTTGTCCTTAATAGCCTGATCCCACAATTGATATCATAACCGATGATTCCAGGGACAATGACGCCATTTTCGGCATCAATTCCGGCAACTCCACCGATGGGGGCGCCATAGCCCCAGTGGATATCAGGCATCGCCAGGGAGTAATTAACGACTCCCGGAAGACAGGCAACATTAGCCACCTGAAGAGGGGAGCGGTCCGAGCGAATCTTCTCCACCATCCTTTCATTAGCATAGATTAACCCCGGCACCCTCATCTCCCCTTGCTTGGGAATCAGCCAGCGAAAATTATCAAGCTTTTCTAATTGAGGAATCTCCTTCTCCATATTGGAATGATTCTACCATAAGGAAGGAAAGGAGGCAAAAGGTTGACACAAAAAAATAAATTTTGTAAAATGTTATTTAATATGGGTGCAAAAATTCTTTTGGTCGACGATGAATCCCAGGCAATTGGCGCAATGAAACCAAAGCTTGAATCCTGGGGCTACGAGGTGGTTACCGCCTCAGGTGGAGAGGAGGCAATAAAAAAAGTAAAACTACAGTTGCCGGATCTTCTTTTGCTGGATCTGTATATGCCGGAGAAGGATGGAGTTGAGACCTTAAGAGAAATCAGGGAATTTAATAAGGAGCTTCCGGTGATAATGTTAGCTAACTTTGCAACCGAGAGAGTATTGAGAGACACAAAGGGACTGAAGGTGATAGAATTTGTTTCTAAGGGATATGAGTTCCATAGAGCCGCCGGATTAATCCGAGAAAGTTTGCGAGCTTACCAGCAGGAGCAAAGGAAGGTTGCCAAAAAAGGTGAGAAGAAAACGATTCTTATCGTTGATGATGAACCGGAATTGAGAAGGGCGCTTACCATTAGATTGGAGGCAAGCAATTATCAAGTCCTAACTGCCTCTGATGGCGAAGAGGCTTTGAATAAGATGCGTGAAGAAAGTCCGGATTTAATCATTCTTGACATTATGCTTCCCAAGATGGATGGTTTTAAGGTCTGTCGGCTGTTTAAGTTCGACCCTCAATACAAGGGTATTCCGGTGATTATGCTCACTGCGAGGGCTCAGAAAGAGGATGAGTCAACGGGAATGGAGACAGGAGCAGATGAATACATCACCAAGCCATTTGAAACCGAATCTCTTCTGGCTAAGGTTAAGGAGCACCTGGGAAAATGAAGGTAGAAACCCCTGGGAAAAAGAAAGAGAGTAAAGATATTAAGTTAACCGTCTCAATATTAGAAACGCTCCAAGAAGGGATTATTGTGTTTAACCTTGAGAACAAGATTTTTTTTATCAATTCCTCGGCCAAGAGATTGTTGGGGGTTAAGGAGGATGAAACTATTTCTGAAGCAGATAAGGAATTTATCTTTTCTCCCTTATTCAGGGAACTGAGTGAAAATAAGGATGCTTTCATTTCCAAGGAACTTTATTTAGAAGATCAAAAAAGAATTTTAGAGGCAAATAGTTCTCCTCTACGTAATCTCGCGGGAGAAAGGACGGGTACAGTTGTTGCCCTGCGGGATATCACCAAAGCCAAGGAAGTGGACCGGTTGAAGACAGAATTTATCGCTAATACCTCTCATGAACTGGGCACTCCCTTGACGACAATAAAGGAGTTCACCGCCATCCTTCTCGATGGACTGGCCGGACCCTTAAAACCGGACCAAAGAGAGTATCTTTCCATTGTCCAGGGAAATGTCGAAAGGCTTAATCGCGTCATCAGTGAGCTTTTGGATATCTCCAAATTAGAAGCCGGGAAAATAGTTCTTCATCCAGAATTGGTATCTATTTCAAGGTTGACCAACCAGATTATCTATCTAATGGGCTCTCAAGTCAAGTCCAAAGGTCTCTCTCTTCACCTCTCTTTTTCTTCCAACCTTCCCGAGGTCTTTGTTGATGTGGACCGCATAACCCAGGTTCTCATTAATTTAGTGGGAAATGCTATCAAATGTACCCCGGCCGGAGGGAGAATCTCAATTGGAGCAGGAAGGAGAAATGAAAATCTGCAGGTTATGGTAAAGGATACCGGTATCGGCGTTGCTCCGGAGGATCAAAAAATAATCTTTGACCGCTTTCGCCAGGTTGGACGTACCCCTGGTCCTGGACTACGGGGGACCGGTTTAGGATTGCCTATTTGCAAGGAAATTATAAGATTGCATGATGGAGATATCTGGGTAGAATCCCAACCGGGTAAAGGGAGCAAATTCGTTTTTACTCTACCTATCGCCAGGAAATATCGTACCCTACCAGAGTATCTTAATGTTCAGATTGAATTTGCCCGGGCAGTGGGGACAAAATTCTCCCTCCTGCTTCTTAAGGTTACTAACTACGATAGGATTGAAAAGAGGTTAGGGAAGAAAGAGGCGAGAAAGGTTCTGCGTTCTCTGCGGAATGTCTTGGGAAAAGAACTGCGTAAGGCAACCGATATGATTGCTGTATCCCAGAGGGAGGAGTTCTATGTTGGCCTGCCCAAGACAGATATAAAAGGAGCCTCAATTTTAATTAAGAGGGCAAAGACCGCTATTTGCGCAAAAAAGTTTGGAGACAATAATATTACCCTCTCCCTTAAGACTGGATTAGCAACTTATCCTACTGATGCTGGAACCCCAGAAGGTTTGGTTAAGGAGGTAATTAGTAGGCTAAAATGAGTATTTTTCTCTACACATTTTTCTTTCTCTTATTTCTTTTTCTGGGAGCGGTCTCTCTTTTCCTCTCCCTTTCCTTGGGAAGAGAGGAGAAAAAAGCAAGAAATCTTCTCTCTGAGAACCTTCGGCAGAAAGAAAGGTTGAAGGAATTAATCAGCGAGAAAAAGAATCTGGAAGAAGATTATAATGACCTCTACCAGAGAGACCTAAAAAGGCAGCACGGAATTGAGGAACTTTCTGCTTCGCGAGAGATAGGGATTGCAGTTAGTAGCAGTATTGAATTAAGAGAGGTCTTAAAAGTCATCTTGAAGGTCGTGACCGATTCCGTCCAGACCAAGGAGACTACTATCTATTTGGTGAGAGAGGAGAGTGAAGAACTATATCCAAAGATTCAGAAGATTGGCTCTAAAATTATCCTGGAGGAAAGCATAGATTCTTCCGTATTGGAACCAGGTCTTTTGGGGATGGTGAGAAACAGGAAGGAGAATATCATTCTTAACAGTTCCTATTGTTTTGCTCCTTTAATTGTCGAGGAGAAAAAAATTCTTGGGCTCATTAAGTTTCGTCGGGAGGATACCAGACCATTTGGCGAGGAGGAGAGATGGTTCCTCGAAAATGTCTCCAAACAAATCTCTTTTGCTTTAAGGAATGCCCTTCTTTATGAGAAATCGGTCACCGATGGACTCACCAAGTTGTATAATCATAACCATTTTGAGGATTCTCTTCAAAACCAATTTTTTGTTTCCCGACGCTATAAACGAAAACTTTCTCTTCTCCTATTGGACATTGACCATTTTAAAAGATTTAATGATGAGTATGGTCATCAAACCGGGGATTTAGTCCTGATAAAACTATCTCAGTTGATTAAAAAGACTATCAGAGATGCTGACCGCGCCTATCGCTATGGAGGAGAGGAGATGGTGATTATTTTGCCGGATACAGCCCAGGAAGAAGCCTCCATCCTGGGAGAACGTTTAAGGAGAATAATTGAGACACACCAGTTTGCCAATTTTAAAGGAGAACCTTTATACCTTACCGTTAGTTTAGGTATTAGTAGTTTAACTGAGGATATAACTAAAAAAGAGGATTTAGTCTGGCGGGCCGACCAGGCTCTCTACCAGGCAAAAAGAGAAGGAAGGAACAAAACGGTGCTATATCGTAACCACGAAGACACGAATAATGTGCAGAGCAAGCTCTGCTACTCCGGATAAATTGGAGTAGCGAGACTTGTCTCGCGCATAATCTGTGGTTAATAACTGGAGAAAAAAATGAAAAGCATTCTGCGCTGTCGGTATTGTGATGGAGAACTTAATGACCAGAATACAGAAACCAAACTTCTTACGGAGGATACTATAAAATTAAAATTTGAGGTAAGACATGAATGTGGAGCAATCTGGCATGAGATTCATTATAAAAAATTTGCGGATAGAAGAGCTCCGCGAATGCGCCAGAGGCCCCTTTCCCTTTCCCTTTATTCAAAGGAGAAGGAAGTCCTTAAAGGAATAACTACCGGCATCAACGAGAATGGTCTTGGCGCCAGGGTGAAATGGATTTCTTCCCAGAAGATGGAGCCGCACCAGTTAGTGGGCAACGTAATAACTGTTCACTTTAAGCCGGGGAAACTTCTCCCTACCGACTGTAAAATCTTGCGGGTTGAGAAATCCTGGGATTCACGTTATGACCTCTTTCTTGCCCTTGAGTTTATTAATCTTTTAGATTCGGATAGGGAATATCTAAATAGTGTCATTAAGTTTGTGGAGAAAATATGATAAAAAACAGGTATTCTTCCGTCCGCTACGTTTCGGATAGGCAAAGTCTAAGGTTCGGGAAAGTGGGGAGCTTTCAGCACTGCGTTCCCCTCCACCCTCTGAAGGGGTGGTTTCCCCTTCTTTCCCTGAACCAAGATTTGCTTCTATCCTCCACTAATGCGAACTTAAAGAATACCTGTTTTTTGGTAGGGGTGAAGAAAAGAGGACAATAATGAAAAAGAAAATTCTTGTGGTGGATGATGAGCCGGAATTGGTAAAAGCGCTTCAAATTAGACTGCAAGCCAATGGATTTAAGGTCTCTGGTATCACTGAGGGCAAGAAGGTAATAGATAGAGTAAACCATTTTAAACCGGACCTTATCCTCCTTGACCTCCTGATGCCTGAAATGGATGGTTTTGAAGTTTGGGATCAATTGAAGAAGGAGGAAAAATTTAGCAAAATTCCAGTCATTGTGTTTACTGCTGGTGCCAGGCAGACTATCGAGAAAAAGGCATTGAAGGTGGGAATGAGTAGCTATATTGCCAAGCCTCTTAATATGGATATTCTGCTCACACAGATTCGTGGGCTCTCGGGGATTAAAGGGGCTGGCCACCCTATCCCCAAGCGGCTTCTTATCATTGACGATGAGCCGGAATTGCTCAGAGCAATGAAGATCAGGTTAAGAGCAGCCGGTTTTGAGATAGCCGGTCTCACAGATAGTAGGGAATCATTGAAAAAGATAAAGGAATTTAAACCGGACCTTATTCTTTTAGATGTTGTAATGCCTGGGCTGGACGGCTGGGTTCTCTGTCGGCAAATAAAGAAGAATCTGGAGACAAAAAAGGTGAAAGTTCTTCTCTTTACCGCCTCTACTGAAGTTGGTAATCTTGATATCCGCTCGGCAGAGGTGGGCGCAGAGGGTTTCTTAGTAAAGCCGTTTGAACTTACAGAATTATTGAGTAAAATACTAAAGATATAACACGGAGTGTCATTCCTGTGCAAACAGGAATCTAAAAGCCCCTTGTCATTCCTGCGGAAGCAGGAATCCAGACGTAAAGAATAGATTCCCGATTACTAACCTCGGGAATGACAATAAGAAGCCATTGCGGGAATGACAACACATTCTGTCATTCCTGTGCAAACAGGAATCTATTACGGGAATGAGAGGTGAGTTATGATGAAAAAAATATTGGTGATTGATGATGAGCCGGAATTGGTAAAGGCGATTGAAATCAGACTAAAAGCAGAAAATTATCAGGTTTTTACTACTCTTGACGGAGAGGAGGGATTGGCGAAGGCTCGAGAAGTACTTCCTGACCTTATTATCCTTGATATTATGCTTCCAAAGATAAATGGTTTTAAAATCTGTAGACTTCTAAAGTTTGATGAAAAGTACAAGAGCATTTCTGTGATTATGCTTACCGCAAAGACCGATGAGGCAGATAAGGCACTGGGCAAGCAGACCGGGGCAAATGAGTATATCACCAAGCCATTTGATTGGGAGCTCTTGATAGGCAAGATAAAAGAATACCTGAAGTAAAGATTAATTTGTATTTAGGGGGGAGATATGCCAAGAGGAGAGGAGTGGGGTAGAATCTTAATAGAAGAGAAGCTTATTATTCCCGAGCAACTTCAGAAGGCATTGGCTGCGGCCAGGAAGACTGAGCAACCCTTAGAAGAGGCTCTGGTTGACCTTGGTTTTCTTACCAAGGAGGAGGTCTATTCCTTCATTGCTAAAGAGAGTGGGATTCCTTACCTTGACCTTTCTAACTATATTGTTGACCCAGAGGTTGTCAAGCTTATCCCGGAGGAGCTCGTCACTAAGTACACACTTTTTCCCATCTTTAAGATTGGTAATACCTTAACTGTAGCTATGTCCGACCCCACAAACTTCCTTGCTCTTGACGAAGTAAAGATGGAATCTAATTGTGAGATTGAAGCCTGTGTCAGTAGCATCTCGGATATTAAGATGGCCATTGAACAAAGTTATGAAACTACCAGTTCTATGGAGATTCTCATCAAGAGTATGGGTAAAGAGGAGGCAACGGGAGTAGGGGCTATAGCCGATATCAGCGGAGAAGCCCCGATTACCAAGTTGGTTGATCTCATTATTGCCCAGGCGGCGCGAGATAGAGCCAGTGATATCCATATTGAACCGGATGAAGATATCCTGCGCATCCGCTTCAGAATTGACGGTGTTCTTTATGAAATTCCTTCTCCTCCCAAGCATTCAGAGCTAGCCATCATTTCCCGCATCAAGGTTCTTTCGTCTCTTGATATTGCTACCACCAGAATCCCTCAGGATGGTCATATCAAGACAAGTGTAGATGGTAAAGAAATAGATATTCGTGTCTCCACCATTCCTACTGTCTATGGGGAAAATCTGGTTTTGCGGCTTCTTTCGGCTTCTAGTGCCCTCTTTAGATTGGAGCAACTCGGATTTTCTGCCGATGCTTTAGAGAAGTTTGAAGAGATGATTTCCAGACCCTGGGGTATTATTCTGTCTACCGGGCCAACCGGCAGTGGCAAGACTACTACACTGTATGCCTCATTGAACCGTATTAACAGTATGGAGAAGAATATTATCACCATTGAGGATCCGGTGGAGTATCATTTAGATCTTATCAGGCAGATTCAGGTAGCCCCTAAGGTTGGACTCACCTTTGCTACTGGATTGCGCTCTATCGTGCGTCAGGACCCGGATATCGTTATGGTAGGAGAAATCAGGGATTTAGAGGCGGCCGATATCTCTATTCAAGCCGCCCTTACCGGACATCTTGTTTTCTCAACCTTACATACCAATGATGCTCCCAGTTCAGTAATTCGACTGGTAGATATGGGGGTGGCTCCATTTCTGATTGCCGGTTCCTTTACCGGAGTTATTGCCCAGAGGCTGGTGCGAAAAATCTGCGCCAAATGTAAGGAGAGCTATAAACCAAGCAAAGCCCTTTTGAGTAGTTTAGAGATACAGAAGAAGGATGTTTCATTCTCTCGGGGAAAGGGATGTCGTTTCTGCAAAGGAACTGGCTACAAAGGCAGAGTTGCTCTATTTGAATTGATGCTAATGTCGGATAAGATTCGAGATTTAATTACGGCCAATGCTCCCGTTACTGCTCTCAGAAAACAGGCGGAGAAGGAAGGAATGAAGGGTTTAAAGGAGGATGGTCTGGGCAAGGCTTTGGCTGGCATTACCTCTATAGAGGAGGTAGCGAGAGTTACTGAAGCTAGAATTGATATTGGTAGGAAAGAGGAAATTCCTCTTGAGAAGAAAATTGCTGCTCAGAAAGAAGAAAAAGTAGGGGTTGCCCCCCTGCCCCTGATTAAATCAGGGGTAATCAGGGGTATCCAACCCGAGAAAGCTGATGACGCAAGAGCCCCCTCTTTTGTAAGTAAGACCATGGATCTCCGCGAATATCGGGAAAAAATAGCCAACTGGCTCGCAAAAAAATAAGGGAGGCAAGGAAGTTTCCTCCAGCGGGTCTCCTCAGCTATCGCTTCGTCGGTCAGGGTGCTCACTGTCTCGCACCCAATGCTGTCTCGTGCTCCTTATTCATCGCACAGCATTCGCTCGCAGTGATGTTCTCCCCTCTGGGGAGACACAGAGGGGACCGAGTTGCTTTAGTGTTTAAAACACTAATGAGAGGACTATTTCTGGAGGCGTGCCTTGTTAGCGACGAGCGGGCATGGTGTCCTCCGTAGCATTGGCGTAGGAGGACGAGCGAGGAGCAACGAGAGTGCAGTTTGCCTCGCTGGGGCAAACAAACGTGCCGCTGAAGAAGATAGTCCGAACATATCATGTATGAAGAATACTGGGAGTTGAGGGAGAAACCGTTTAGAAATACTCCAGATCCTCGTTTCCTTTACCATTCCTCCCAGCACGAGGATGCCCTGATGAAGCTTATCTATACTATTAATGAGGGGATGGGGGCGGGAATGATGACCGGCGTCTTTGGCTGTGGAAAGACCCTTTTAGGAAGAGCCCTTCTTAAGGATTTAGGGCCGGAGAAGTATAAGGTAGCCTTCATCACCAATCCTGTAGTTTCCTCTACTGAGCTCTTAAGGGCGATTGTCAGGAATTTAAAGGCTGCCTCATTGCCAACAAAACAGACAGAATTGCTCGCCGACCCCCTTTTGGAGAACCTTAATGAAATCTTTATGAATAACCTGCGGGATGGCAAGGAGACGGTTATAATAATTGATGAAGCTCATTCCATTCAGGATGAAAAAATTTTTGAGGAATTAAGGCTGCTTTTGAATTTCCAATTGGAGGATAGGTTTCTCTTTACCCTTCTTCTTTTCGGCCAGCCGGAACTAAAGGAGAAAGTGGCTAATCTGAAGCAATTGGAGCAAAGGATTGCCATCCGCTGCCACCTCGACCGACTAAATGAGGAGGATACGGAAAAGTATATCCTTCACCGCTTGAAGGTAGCCGGAAAGGCAGAATCCATTTTTACCAAGGAAGCAATAAAATTAATCTTTGAGCAAACAGGAGGAATTCCCAGGCGAATCAACCATCTCTGCGATCTTTGTCTTTTGACCGGATATGGAAAAAGGGTAAAGGAGATTGATGAGAAGTTACTCAAGGAAGCCGCAGAAAAATTTGCATAAACGATGCCTACCTATAAATATCGTGTGCGGGACAGTTCCGGTAAGATTGTGACCGGAACGGTAGAGGCAGTTACAGAGAGCGCCGCCATCAGCAACCTTGATGCTAGCGGGTATCTTCCCATCTCGGTAAGCTTACTCAAAGAAAAAAAATCGCTCTCCTTCTTGAAGGCAAGGATTAAGCCACGTGATTTAGTAATTTTTACAAGGCAACTGGCGACCATTGTGCGCTCCAGCATCCCAATTCTCTCCGGTCTTACCGCCCTTTCTGCCCAGACAGAGAATGAAGAGTTGCGCCGGATTCTTTCCGGAGTGAAAGCCAATGTAGAAGCAGGGTTAACCCTTTCCTCCGCGTTTGCTAAGTATCCTGATGTTTTTCCCGAACTCTATATTTCTACCATTAGGGCTGGAGAAACCGGAGGGGTGCTGGCTAAGATTCTGGAGAAGTTAGCTGAACTCTTAGAACATGAGGCAGAAACTGCTGCCAACCTGAAGTCTGCAGTGAGGTATCCGGTTAGCGTTATTGTTGCTCTTGTTTCTGCTTTCCTCTTCTTAACCGCGTTTATCATCCCCAAGTTTAGCTCTATTTACGCTTCTGCCGGCAGTGCCCTACCCTTACCCACAAGAATGTTGATTCTTCTTTCTGATATCCTGCGGCGCTACTGGTATCTTCTTATCATCGGGATTTTCTTTATTATTTGGAGTCTCAGACGTTATATCAAAACAAAAAAGGGTCAATGGCAATGGGATGGTCTGAAACTAAAGATTCCAATCTTTGGACCTTTATTTATTAAGATGGCAATGAGTAGATTTGCCCAGATGCTTTCCACCTTAGACCAAAGTGGCCTTCCCATTCTCCGCACATTGGAGGTTGTCTCTAAAACGATTGGCAATGTAGTTATCGCAAAGGAGTTAGAAATGGTGAGAGAGAGTATTGAGGAGGGAAAAAGTTTAGCTGATCCACTTTTGGAAAGCAAACTCTTCCCGCCTTTAGTAAGCCATATGGTGGCCATTGGCGAGAGGTCCGGGACAATGGATGCACTACTTGACGATATCCAGCACTACTATGATACTGAGGTAAACAGCACAATTAAAAATCTCACCACTTTGATTGAGCCACTCCTAACTGTCGGCTTAGGAATAGCGGTTCTTTTTCTTGCTCTTGCGATGTTTCTGCCAATGTGGAATCTCATCAGTG
The DNA here is from genome assembly GCA_030637775.1 of bacterium. GTDB lineage: Bacteria > Ratteibacteria > UBA8468 > UBA8468 > UBA8468 > DAOVGU01. The sequence continues at coordinate 11,024 of DAOWFY010000097.1, forward strand.
TCTTCAAAGGAGGATAATAATGGGAACCCGCACTACGCAAGGGATTTCAGATGAAGTGGCGAAAAGGTTGTTTGACAAAAGGATAAATTTGAGGTATAACTAAATATGAAAGGAGAAATTCTATGAACGGAGTGAGTTGCCATTATAAAAAAAGGAGGTGAGAAATGAAGAAGTTTCTGAAGGAGCAGCGAGGCTTTACGCTTATTGAGTTGATTATGGTGATTGTCATCCTGGGTATTTTGGCCGCGGTGGCGATTCCTACCTATGTCAACCTTAAATCTAAAGCGCAAGAAGCAGCAGAAGAGGGAGTTGTTGGAGGCGTAAGAGCTGCGATTTCTGTCTATTATGCCAGTACGGCTGCAGGCGGAACCGCTGCCTACCCTACCAACCTTGATAGTGTATCAGATACCGCTGACGCAGATAAAGACAACGCTTACTTTGATACGATTTTGCAGACAGGAATTACCTCGGAGTGGACAAAGTCTGGCGATAGAGACGGCTATGTGGGTCCGAACAGTGGTTACTATAAATGGAACAGCACCACGGGGAAATTTTTAGAACAGTAAGGATAAAATATACATAGCTGTGAAAAGGAAGTGTTGGTACTTCCTTTCTTCTTGGTGAATGAAATATCGGGGAGAGTGAGAAATGAAGAAGTTTCTGAAGGATAAGAGAGGCTTTACGCTTATTGAGTTGATTATGGTAATTGTCATCCTGGGTATTTTGGCCGCGGTGGCAGTTCCTACCTATGTCAACCTTAAATCTAAAGCGCAAGAGGCAGCAGAGCAAGGAGTTGTTGGAGGGGTAAGAGCCGGGATTTCTGTCTATTATGCCAGTACGGCTGTTGGCGGGACCGCTTCCTACCCTACCAACCTTGATGATGTGACAGATACCGCTTCCGCAGACAAAGACAACCCTTACTTTGATAAGATTTTGCAAACAGGAATTACCTCAGAGTGGACAAAGTCTGGCGATAGAGACGGCTATGTAGGTCCGAACAGTGGTTACTTTAAATGGAACAGCACCACGGGGAAATTTTTAGAACAGTAAGGATAAGATGTGTAACTATCTGTGAGAAGGAAGAAAGGGAAAGTGGTGAGTCTTCCCTTTCTTCCTGAGGAATGAAATTCCATGATACTATAATTGAATTTTCTTTGCTCCTTCTCCTCCTTCTTGCCCCTTTCCATTATGGCGGTGGAGTTACGATTAGACCTCTTACCACCATAACAGTTCTTTCTCTTTCCCTCCTTTTAATCTGGTCTTTCAAAGGGATTAAAAAAGGCTCTTTTACTTTTTTCCCTACTCCATTAAATCTTCCCCTCCTTATCTTTCTTTTTCTTTCGCTTTTTTCCGTCTCCTATTCCATTGATAGATTTATTACTCTTTATGGAGTTGTTTGTCTCTTTAATTTTGCCGTTTTCTTTTTCATCGTTATTAATACATTCTCATCAACTAAAGAAATAAAAAGTATTTTGCGGATTATCATTATTTTAGCAACCCTTCTTTCTCTCCTGGGACTCTTCCAATATTTTACAAACACTACTCCCTTTCCCTTTTGTAGCAGAGGGAGAGCTTACAGCATCTTTATTACCCCCAATACCTTTGCCGCCTATCTTAATTTAATTCTTCCTCTTCTCTTCATTTTTTTCTTTATCTCTGAAAAAAAGAAATTCCTTTTGACGATAATCTTAGTGAACTGGCTTGCTTTTCTTGCTACCCAGTCAAGAAGCGGCTACATTTCTCTTTTTCTTTCTCTTCTCATTATTCTTCCTTTTTTAATAAGAAAAAGAAAAGATTTGCCAGGGTTTTCCTTTCGTTTTTTTATTCTTTTCTTCGCTCTTTTAATTTCAACAATTTTCTTCTTTCTTCAAAGCAGCATCTTTATGAGAAAGGACTCTGTCCCAATCGCTATAGAAAGGAGTAAGGCTATCGTTAGTCCTTTTGAGGCTTCTTCTGCGCAGGCACGTCTTAAGTTCTATAAGAGTGCGATTAAGGTTATTAAAAAATACCCTTTTTCCGGAACCGGATTCTATACCTTTCACCTTATCTACCCTTCGGTAAAGGACCCCAGTTTTCGAGGAACAACCCATTTTTATGTCCATAATGATTATCTGCAAATTTTCTCTGAATTGGGGATTTTTGGGCTAATTTCCTTTCTCTCTATAATTTTTCTCTATCTTTATTTTAGTTTTTCTCTTTTAAAAAAACTTCCTAACTATCACCCCCTCCCTTCGAGGGAGGGGAAGACAGAGGAGGGGGCGTTTATACTCATTTTAGGAACTCTTGGTGGCTCCCTTTCCTTCCTTATTCATAGTTTCTTTGAATTTAATTTTTATATTATGGCATTGGCAATGATTCTCTTCTTCTATTTTGCTCTTTCTTTTATTGTTGCTAAACAAGTCGGTGTCTTAAAAAGTAGGGGTCGGAGAGGAAATTCCTATACAATCAAGATAAAACCTTCTCTCAAAAGACCTCTTTATTGCCTTGGACTCTTCTCCTTCCTGGTCGTTGCTTTTTTTGTTCTTTGCCCTCTCTTAAGTGAAATCTATACTAATCGTGGCAATGCCTTCTTCAGAAAGGGAGAATATAAAAAAGCAGAAAAACTATTGAGGAGAGCTCTTTTCTTCTGTCCCCTTGTTTCCAATTACCATACCAATCTTGCTAATACATATAATATTCTTGGTAAAAGGGAAAGAGCAGAAGCAGAGTATAAAAAGGGAGTAAATTTAAGCCCTTATCGGGTAAGAAATTGTGCCGATTTTGGGCAATTCTATCTGGAAAGTCCTTTTGAAGAGGAGAGAGAAAAAAGTATATTTTATCTTAAAAGAGCAACCTTTCTTGACCCAAACTGCGAATTCTATAATTTAAGGTTGGGTATTGCCTATAAAAAGTTAAAGAAACCAAAAAAAGCGATAGAACAGTTTCTGAAATATCAGAGATTCCATCCCGAAGACCTGAGGGTAAAGGTTTCTCTGGCAGAATGCTACCTTTCCTCGGGAAATAAGAAAAAAACTCTCTTTTATCTTCAGGAGGTCTTAAGCAGAAATCCCAAAAATAGAGTTGCTACTTCCTTATTGGAAAGGATAAGAGATTGAAATGGGAGAGAAGTTTGGCAATAGAGTAATAGTTATTTTATTAATTCTTTGCGGGATAATTGCCTATGTGAATACATTCGGTAACCAATTTATCTGGGATGATACCTGTTTAATCGTATCCAACCCCATTATTAAAAATTGGCGTTGGTTTCCTCGTATATTTCTTGAAGACCTTTACTATCGCAGTTCTACAAGTCAGTTCTATCGGCCCTTTCAGACATTATCATATTTGATTGACTATTCTTTTTGGAAACTTAATCCCTTTGGCTATCATCTTACCAATATGCTGTTTCATATCGCAAACAGCATTTTACTTTATTTCTTAACCGTTATCCTCACTAAAAATAGAGTGGTTTCTCTGTTGACTTCTCTCTTTTTTCTTCTCCATCCGGTGCAGACTCAGGCCGTAACCTATATCTCAGGAAGGGCGGATTTACTTTTGCTCTTCTTTTTCCTTTCCTCATTCATCTTGCTTCTATTCTATTTTTCTAAAAAGAAAAGGCTATGTTATCTTCTCTCCATTCTCTCCTTTGTTTTTGCACTTCTTTCCAAGGAACTTGCCCTTATCATTCCTTTTTTCCTGCTTTTCTATGCTTATCTTTTTCAAAAAAGGAGACTTTTTTCTCTTATTCCTTATTTTTTTATTGCTTTGATTTACATCGGTTTGCGCTCTTTTTGGCTTGCGCCTTATTCCTCCCAGGAGATGGTTCCTTGCCCTTTCTTTGTTAGACTACTTACCCTGCCAAAGATTATCCTTTCCTACCTCACGCTTTTAATCTTTCCTTACCATCTTCATATGGAGCGGAATGTCAAACTTTGCCGTAGCCTTCTGGGACCATCCTTCCTTCTTCCATGCTTTTTCCTTATTCTTGTCATATTGGGAATGGTTAAATTATACAAGAGAGCAAAAATGGCCCCAGATCTGAGATTAGCGTTTTTTGGAATTTCTTCATTCTTTCTTCTTCTCTTCCCCAATCTTAATATCATCATTCCCCTTAATGCGGTGATGGCTGAACACTGGCTCTATCTTCCTTCTATTGGTCTTTTTCTTGGCGTTTCCATTAGCTTAAACAGGCTTTCTAAGTTAGGGACTTTGCGCAAACCAATTATTCTCTTTCTTGTTCTTGTTTTTTCTCTTTATTCTACCCGTGTTATCTCAAGAAATAGGGATTGGAAGGATGAAATAAAATTTTATAAGAGTACTCTTCATTATGTTCCTTTTAGTTCGAGAGTTCACTGCCAATTAGGGCTTGCCTACAAGAAGAAGGGTGAGAATAAAAAAGCGTTTGAAGAATATTGGAAAGCAATAAGAATAAATCCCCAAAGTTTTTCTGCCTATAATAATATTGGGGTTTTATACAGAGCAAAAGGAAATTACGAGATGGCTAAAAAAGCATTTGAAAAGGCATTGGAGGTAAATCCTGAATTTATAAAGGGATATTATAACCTTGGTCTTCTTTTCAGTATACAGGAGAATTATGGAGAGGCAATTAAATACTTTAAAAAGGTCTTGAGTCTTTCGCCATACTATGTCAATACTTATATCAATCTTGCCGTCTGTTATGCTTTGAAAAGACCGCCAGAGTTAAAATTAGCAAGAAAGTATGTTCGTCTTGCCCGGAATCTTGGCTGCAAGATTAACGTTGATTTCCTGAAATATCTGAATGAATTGGAAGCACAGATTGACAGAGGGGAGTGAAAAGAGTAAAATTTTACCAGAAAAAGGAGGATAGATGGAGAGAATTAGAGAGTGCAGTAGAATAGGATTGGCACTGACGGTGATGTTGATGGGAGCCTCTATTTGCTTTGCTAGAGGGCTCGAACTGAAGATAAAGGGCACAAAAGCCACGGTATATGACTCGTCCATAAAAAAATGGATTGAACTTCCTTCTTATCGGAGCTGGCAAAAAGGGATGGCCAGTTCTGATTTAGCTTTGGTTATGTCTGAACGTTGTGTTTGGATATATGACTCATCCATAGGAAAATGGATTGAACTTCCTGTTTATAAACGTTGGCGAGAAGGGTTCGTTAGTTCTAACCTGGCCATGATTATGTCCAAACATTATGTTCGGGTATATGACTCATCCATAAAAAAATGGATTGAACTTCCTTCTTATAAACGCTGGCGAGAAGGGTTCCTCAGTTCTAACTTAGCTATGGTTGTGGGTGAACGTTATGTCTGGGTATATGACTCATCCATAAAAAAATGGATTGAACTTCCTGCTTATAAACGCTGGCAAAGTGGTGAAATCGAGAGTGGTGTCCCCACGGTAAAGAGTGAGAGCATGACCTGGGAATATTCTCAATCAACTAAAAGTTGGAAAAGGATTAAGTAAATTTAGCTCTATAAACCAGGCAAAGTAAACTTTGCCACTACATAAACAAAATAAAGCTGTAGTGGTCGAGCTTGCTCGGCTTTGTTCACAATGTTTAGTTCTAAAAAAGGATTTACCGTTATTGAGTTAATTATGGTAATTCTGATTGTTGCTATTTTGGCGGTAGTGGTTGCACCAAGAATTACCGCTTTATATCCCATTAAATTGAGTGGTGCTGCCGAGAAACTTGCCTCTGACCTCAGGTATGCCCAGAATTTAGCGATGAGCAAGCATATTGACCATAGAATTGCCTTTGACATAACTGCCGAGACGTATGCTGTTTACTGCTATAATGCCGATACTGATAGCTGGGACCTCGTAAAGGACCCCTTAAAAAGAGGAGATGACTTCATCGTTGATTATACCGACGACTCCAGATACCAGGGAATTGAAATTGTCTCTACCAGTTTTCTCTCCGCTACGGTTGAATTTGACAGCACGCTTGGCAAACCTTCAAGCGGAGGAGAAGTAGTTTTGCATTGTCGCGAGACATCAACTCATGTCATAGTAACTGCCAATACTGGAAAGGTAAGTATTGAATAAAGATAAGCTGATTAAAAAACTGTAGTGGCAAAGCTTGCTTTGCCTGTAGTTGCCTGATTTATCAGGCAGAGTTAAGAAATGCACGATAAATCGTGCGACTACAATTGTTTCGTTGCATATACAAATGGAGCAACTACAATATGAGGTTACATATATTACGAAAAGAAGGGCTTTCTCTTATTGAAATTGTCATTGTTATTATTATCCTTAGTATCGCGATGCTTCCCTTACTTGTTACCTATGCCAATGTTATTAATAAGGGGATGAGTAGGGAGGCAATTTCTGTTGTCAGCGCTTTAGCTACCGAATTGATGGAGGAGATTGAGAGTAAAAGGTATGATGAGAATCCAGATCCTCCCTGGACACAAAAGCAGAATTTAGGGGTTGATGGTGTAGAAGATAGCACAAATAAGGATACCTTTAATGATGTTGATGATTTTAAAGGATATAGCAAGGACCCTATTTCTGATGAGTTTCCTGGCTATAGTGTCCAAATAGAGGTTTATTATGTGCACCCTGAAGATTTAAATGAGCATCAGAATCCTGACCCGACTATCCTTGTTACAGACTATACCGACTTTAAGAAGATTGTTGTCACGGTTAGCCATGAAGAGGCAGGGAATATAGAATTGGTATCGGTGATGGGGGGATATTGAGATGCGAAGCGTCATTCTGAAGCATAGCTGAAGAATCCCTCTTTTAACATTATGAATAGAAAAGCATTTACTCTGACTGAACTTGTTATGGTGGTTGTTCTTAGCGGTATCATTGCGGGTATCCTGTCAATCCTTATCCGGCAGGTATCAGATGTTTATACCTTTGTCAGAGTGAGGGGAGTTGCTTTATCCGATAATCGTCTGGCAATGAATAGGATGATGCGAGAAATACGACAGATTAAAAGCAGTTTTAATCTTTATAAGGCTCAGGAAACTGCTCTCAGGCTCTACAAGATAGACAATGAATGTGTAGAATTCTACCTTTCCGGAACTGAGTTGAAACGTAAAGGTGGAAGTGATGATATCTTGGCAACCGATGTTACCCTATTAGAGTTTACGTACTATGATACAGGTAATACTGAATTGACCACTCCGAGTGTTGCTCCTGATGAGACCAATGTCTGGAGGATTCTGATAAAATTAACGGTAAAGAAGGGAAATGAAACGGTGAAGTTTCAGTCCCAGGTCCATCCACGTAATTTGTAAGTAGTCGCTCGATTTATTGAGCAAATACGCCTGATAAATCAGGCAACTACAGTAGTTGCTCCATTCATGGAGCGCAGTTATACAAATGATTAATAATAAGTGCGGTGTTTCTATCTATGTTGCCATCTTTTGCCTTTTACTCTTTTCTTCTTTATCCTTTATGCTCTGCTCCCTGGTTGCTACCCATACAGAGAGTGCGGCTAACTATTCAGCCGCAGAACAAGCCTTACATATTGCTGAAGCAGGTAGACAATACAGCATTTGGCGTCTTACCACTCAAGACCAATCCTGGATAACCTCGGAGACCTCTGAGAAATCTTTGGGCCCGGGGACCTATACTTTGCGAGTCTATGATGATGTGGAAACGGATAAAAAGATTGTGATTTCCACCGGCTACGTTCCCAATGGTAGCAATCCACGGGCAAAAAGAATTGTAAAGCTTGAAGGAAGTTATGGCATTGAGGAAGGAACGCATCCTATCTATAACTATGCTCTCTATACCGACAATGCCGCGAGTCCATCCTGGCCGGTTAATGCACTAATAAATCTAATACTCAATCCTAATACAGAGCAATCAACCACCTTTTCCATCACCGAAAATAGCGCAGATACCATTACCACCGCCGGGGATATGACAACTGTAGCTACAACCGGGGACCCTTATGATATTTATGCGGAAGGAACCTCAACAGGTCTTACGACAACGGTATTAACCGATAGCAGTGCCAGTTGGACCGCGGATATCTTTAAAGGTAGAGACCTGAATCCCAATACTACCCAGGGAAAGAGCTTTACCATCACCGAAAATACCACCACCACCATTACCGTAATCGGTAATCTGACCGAGGTGGCTACTACCGGTGATACCTATAAGGTGGTTTACGATTCGGGAACCTCCACTAACTTAATAGCAACGGTATTAACCGATACCATAACCCTTATCTTTGATGCCAATAAATATACTCTTTCTACCGATAAAGGAACTGATGGAGATGCCGATGTTCATTCCAATAACGATATTACCTTCAGGAACGGGACGGATAAGGTGGTTGAGGGAACGGTCTATTCCGCCAAAAATGTTATTAAAGAGCCAAGTTGGTCTGGAACCCCCTGGAATGCTTACGAGGAAGAGGTTGACACAATTTGTCCTCCCTACTTAGAGGATGTTACCCGAGACTATTATCGGGAAAGAGCAATTGAACAGGGGAACTATTATTCCGGAGATAAGACCTTTACCGGTTTCGTGGAGTTAGGAACCTCATTTAATCCTGCCCTTATCTATGTGGAAGGGAAGATAAAGATTGGCAATGCTAAATACCATCGTCCCGGAAGTACCACCACATATGGGGTAGGGACAATCGTCTCCGGTGGAGGGGACATTACGATTTTCGGGAGTATCGAACCTTGCTCCGGGGCAAGATGTAAGTTGGCTCTTGTTTCCTTTTATGACACTAAGTATCAATATGAGATTGTTGAACCTCCTTATACAGAAGGAAAAAGGAAATTGGATATTCAGGATGATGATGAAATAAGTAAACTTATTTTTGACAATGAATATGTTAACATTATTTATGAGAATGATAAGGATGTAAATAGCAAATATGGTTTCTTAACGGTAATGAACCATAGTGGAACCCTCTATCTTGATGAAGTAAGTATGGATAGAGAAGGAGATTGGGATCCCGGTTATACCTTTAAAAAAAGATTTGATATTTCAACTTGGGACCCTGATTGGTACTACTTTCGGGTAAGGATTACCAAAAATAGCAATGGAACTGATTTAAAAAGGCAGTTTTATGGTTATTTTATTGTGGATGAGCCATCACCTACTTATCACATCAAGACCTACTCCGATTCCGGATTTAGTGAGGAGACAAGCGGATTTGATGATGGGGATACCGTTTATCTTGAGATATATGCAGTCGACCCATCTACTACTACGATAAATACACTTGAGATAAGTGACTATGCCTTAGCTACAGATGAACCTACCCTGATTGATGACACTCCCGCCACAAATTATATTAGATGTCATTTTACCTTACCTTCCCTTACCACCGGTTATTGGTATAACCTCTATGTAGAAACAAGTAATCCAACAACCTACTTTCATAAGCAATTTTATGTCAAATCACCTCCGGGAACAACCGAGATTTATGCCTGCAGCCATTCTAATTGCTTCTTTAGATTGGAAGAGGAGGAATCTACCGAATTAAATATTATCGGAAATTTGACCGCCAACCATGGCTTTAAGATAAAAACTACCGCCCCTTTATCCAGTGTTGTGGTTACTTATGACACAAGACTATTCAGGCAGAACAAATATGATGAAAATGCTTTACCCGGGGCGGCTGTCTTTAACTATACCTGGAAGGAGGAGTGATAGATTTGACAAAAAATTTTATTCGTGGTATCGTAATATACGAATATTCAAAAGGAGGCAAAAATGGGAAGTAGGGCGATAGCAAAGGTCCTAAGAAATTTTGAGGTTTGTATCCCAATGAAGATTAGGAATAATTACAATCTTCACATTGGGGACTATGTTGAAGTGGAGTCCAGAAAAGATGGGATCCTCTTAAAACCTAAAACTCTCATAGATAAATCCCAGGCGTATTTTTGGACCAAAGAGTGGCAGGAGGAGGAAAAAAAAGTAGATGAGGATTATAAGAAAGGGCGCTACAAAACTTTCAAAAGCGTTAAGGCTTTCTTAGAGGACCTTGATAAATGATTGTTCTCCGATCTCCACGATTCAAAAAAGCTTATAAGAAACTGGATGAAAAGATCAAAAAGCAGTTTAAGCAAAAATTTAATCTTTTCCAAAAGAATCCTCGTTATCCTTCTTTAAGAATCAAAAAGGTGGAGAAACACCGTAATATTTTTGAGGCAAGTATAACCAAAAGTTACCGCTGGACATTTGAGTTTATCAAAGGTGGTGTTAAATTAAGAGTAATCGGAACTCACGATATCTTAAAAAATCCTTAGATTGACAGTATTGGAAGAATATAGTAAGATTATGACAAAATGAAGCTTTTAGGGAAAAAGGAAATTTTAGGGTTGGATATTGGTGCCAGCAGTATTAAGATTGTCCAGGTAAGGGGTGCCGGTGAAGGAATGAGTCTAATTAATTTTGCCTATAAAGAAATCCCTTATTCTCAGCGGTCCAAAGATGACCTTGATGATTTCATTATTAATTCAATTAAAGAGATGAGAAAGGAGGCAAAATTAACCGAAAAGAGAGTTTCTGTGAATCTTTCCGGCTCTGAGGTTAGCGTCCACTCTCTTACCCTTCCTAAAATGGGAAGGAAAGACTTAGAGAATACAGTTAAGTTAGAGCTCAGGAGAGCCCTTCCCTTTGATATTGAAACCGCCTTTTCCGATTTCTATATTAGAGAGGAACTCCCCGAGAATAAATTGGGGGTTATGGCAGTAGCTGTATCCGGGAAATTGGTTAAGACTAAAATTAAGATTATCGAGGCAAGCAAACTTTCTCCCGGAGCGATGAATATTGCTGGCTATGCCTCAGAAAATCTTATCAATCAAAGGAAGGATATCGCTCAGGATGAGGTGCTTGCTCTTCTTGATATCGGGGCTAAATTAACGATTATTAATATCTTTAGAGGAAAGAAATTGCAATTTACCAGAGAGATAACTACCGCCGGGGATAGCATTACCCAGGTACTGGTGAAAACCTTTATTGTTAAAGATGGTAATGTGAGTTTGGACTTTGAAAAGGCAGAGGAACTAAAAAAAGAGGCGGGGATACCGAAAGAAGAAGAAAAAGAGTTTAATGGAATTCCCGGAGCTCAGGTCTCGGCCTTAATCAGACCAGTTTTGGAGCGGTTAACAAATGAGGTCAAACGTTCTCTTGGTTACTTTCGGCAGGTATCCAAGATCACAAAGATCAATCGGATTCTTCTTTCCGGTGGTGGTTCCAAACTAAAGGAACTGCCTCATTTTCTTACTGAAGCTTTAGGAATAAAGACCGAGCGCTTTGAGCCTTTAAAAACCATTAAAATTGAGCATCTGGCGCCTCCTCAAAAAGAACTTTTAGGGAAAGTAGGAGTAGAGCTTACCCTTGCTATTGGTCTTGCCTTAGAAAAAAAGCCAAAGATTAACTTACTTCCTGGAGAATTCAAGATTCGGGAGAAGATTAATACCGCTAAGACCTTCTTTATCCTTGGTTTTTCCTTGATTTTTTCTCTTCTTATTCTTCTTTCCGCTAACCTTATTCTTAAAAAGAGAAGATGTGTGAACCTTTTAGCCAAGAATAAACTTTCTATTTCCTCCCTGGAGCCTGCTCTCAAGGAACTGAAAGAGTTTGAACTCTCACAGAGTAAAGTAAGTCACAGAAAGTCCCTGTTAGAAAAAGCAATTGATAAGCAACCTTTTCTTCCCGGTATTCTTAAAGAGATTAGCTTTCTTATTCCCGAGGATATAGTCTTAACCAATATTGCTTTTTTGTCAAATATTGAACCTAAAGGAATGCGGATTAAGGGTCTGGTCTTTGCTTCTCACTCCAGAAATTTGAGTCTCTCTAAGTTTCTTATCGTCCTGGAGGACTCTCTATTCTTTGAGGAGGTAAGATTAATTTCCATCAGAAGGAGTGAAGGAAGTTCGAAACCCAAAGCATCCTTTGAATTAACATTGCAATTAGTATATTGATGCAGAAATAAGAATTAAGTAGTAAGAAATTAAGTAACTTAATTCTGAATTCTTAATCCTGTAGTTCTAATTTATTGTCCGGAATTTCAAAATTGTAGTAGCAGAGCTTGCTCGACTGGAGTAGCACTGCTTGCAGTGCGAGACAAGTCTCGCTACTCCTCAATAAACTCAGGCAAAGCAAGCTTTGCCACTACATAGACAAAATAAATATGTAGTTGCCGAGCTTGCTCGGCTATGTTCGATGATGAAAATTGGTAGTAATGAGAGAGCAATTGGGGTGATGGCGGTTTGCAGCCTGGCACTTGTGCTCTTTTATGCTTTTTTCTATCGGCCCCAGGCCAAAAGGCTGGCTACTATTCAAAAAGAGCTAATGACCGTAATCAACAGTGTAAAGGAAAAGGAGGGAAAAGCCTCTCTTCTGCCTTCTGCAAGGAAGAAGATCTCTGAATTGGAGGAGGAATTTGTGGTTCTGCAGGAGAAGGTGCCGGAAGAGGGAAATCTTACGCGAGTCATTCATAGTTTGGCTAAAGAGGCCGAAAGGCTGGGTATTACCATTGTTGCTATTGCCCCATCCGGCAAGAGTGAGACAAGAGCAAAGGTGAAAAGGTTTCCAATTGAGATTGATGTGGAATCGTCTTATTGGCTTCTGACTTCCTATTTAAAGAGCATTGAGAATCTACCAGCACTTTTTACCATTGATGACCTGGTAATTGAGAAAAGGGAAACTCTTCTTCCTAACCTGAAGGTTCGTCTTCTTGTGAGTTCCTATGCTCTTGCTAAAGAATAAGCAGTAGGGTAGTTGCACGATTTATCGTGCAGAGAAAAGGACGCTCCATAAATGGAGCAACTACAGAACCTTAAAGGAGCATTATAAAGTAGGAGAATAAATTGACGAAACAGCAAAGAGAGATTATAATGACGGTGGGACTTGTTTGTGTTCTTGCCATTGCCCTCTCCATCAGTTTTAAGAGTATGAAGAAATCTCCCAAGAAAAAGAGAGCTAAAAAGGAAGTCTCTGTGACTAAGACCAAAGAGGCGGTAGCGGTCAAAGTTTCGAAAAAGAAACCTTCTCTAAGTAAGGAGATTGAAGAGATGCAATTAGCCCGGTGGAAGCAAAATTGGAAAAGAGACCCTTTTCTTCTTCCCGCCGATGAGAAAAAGAAAAGCATTTTAAAGGAATTTTCCTTCTCTCTTTCGGGTATTATCTGGAAAGAGAAAGAGCCTCTGGCCTTAATTGATGACTATATTGTCCGAGAAGGCGATACTGTTGAAGGTTACACGGTAGTAAAGATTGCTCAGGATAAGATTATTTTAGAAGAGGCCGGCAAGAAATATCAGCTTTTCCTGGGGGAATAAAATGATTAATAAAATTGATAAGAAAGTAGAACTTAGCCCACCTTCGGTGCGAGTCTGTAGGGGTCGGAGTTGCTGTGAGAATATCAGAGAGTTAATCCTCCCGCATATTGCTACTAAAGATAGCAGAGAGTATAGCGGCGCAATTTATCCGACCCGCAATAACGGGCGCCATAAATGTCGCCCCTACATAAAGAAATTTCTATGCAATTCAATTATCCTTTTTCTTTTGGTTCTTCTGCCGAGTTTAGTTCATTCCCAGACCGTCTCTCTGGACTTCAAGGATGCCGATCTCACGAATGTTTTAAGAATCTTAGCTGAGCAGAATAACCTCAATATTATTGCTGGAGAAGAGGTTCAGGGCTCAGTTACTATGCGTCTTTCCAATGTTGATTTAGAGGACGCTTTACGTATCATTTTGGAGATAGATGGTTTTGGCTATGAGAAGGTTGGCAACATCCTGTATATCGCTAGCTTAGCAAAAATTGAGGAGAGGAAAAGGAGAGCTCTTGCTGCTGAACCTCTGATTACCGAAATCTTCCAGTTAGAGTATATCGGGGCAGAGGATGTCAAGGACATTATTGCCAAGCAACTATCTCCCCGCGGCAGTGTCAAGGTTTTAAGCAGGCTGATTCAAGGAGGATGGGAGATGGGTGGAGTTTCCACCGGCGAAAAGGAAATGGGCAAGAAAAGCAGGGTAACGTCAGAGAAGGAGAAGAGACCAACAATTTTGGTCGTTACCGATATCCCCGAAGTTTTAGAAAAGGTAAAAAAGTTAATTGCTAATTTAGATATCCAACCAGAGCAAATTCTTATTGAGGCGATGCTGGTAGAGGTAAGCAGTGATATGGTGAGAGACATTGGAATTAACTGGAGTACCAGTGAGCTTGGTTACGAGGAAGGGACCGGCCACGGCGGAGTTGATTTTGATCTGGATACCGGCACCTCATCTATAGGAACTGGTATTAGTCTTGCCTATGACATAATTGGAGGCGAAATTTTAAGAGTAAAGATTCAAGCCTTAGAACAGGAAAAGAAGGCAAATGTCCTTTCCCATCCCAAAATTATGACCCTGAGTGGTCACGAAGCGGTAATTATCGTAGGAGAAAGGTATCCAATTATGACTACTACTTATGAAACGACTACTACTGGTTCGACCAGCACCGGTGCTCTTGACCACTATGAGCCAATTGGTGTCAGTCTCAGGGTTATTCCCACCGTCACTAAAGAAGGATGGGTGAGTATGCTTATCCATCCTGAAGTAACTTCCCTTGGTGAGGGAGTCACTGCCGGTTCTGGAGAAGGAGCACTTAC
>DAOWFY010000164.1 GCA_030637775.1 bacterium
AAGTCGATTTCCAAGGTAGAAGTCAAGGAAAAAAGCCGCAGCGTCTCAAATGAGGCAAAGTCAAAATATCCTCCCTGGGGTAGGTTCTATACCATCCCTATCGAGAGATGGAGGCTGGACAGTCCGCAGGCGGTGAGAATAGCAGAGGATTGCGGTGGCAGAGGATTGGTGCCACTGAAAGTCGAGTTGACGAATTGTATCAATACAGTAAAGCGTGCTCCCAATCCTGCAGACAATGATCCAAGATGGATCGTAAACTTTGGTCCGTCCACAAGGGAGTCTGGGAAGTTTCCAGGCTTTCGAGCAGTGATCAATGCGGCGACTGGGGAGGTAATTCGTACAAGTAAACCTATGTACAGGAAATAGCAATATCGCGACGGCCGGACTTCAGATATGAAGGAAGGTCAAGTAAGTCGGGGTGCCCGGATTTGAACCGGGGACCTCCTGCTCCCAAAGCAGGCGCGCTAAACCAGCTGCGCTACACCCCGCAGTCAATAACTCTTTTTTCGGTTATGATTTTGTCGACGGCAACATCCCTTCTATGGCTTGGAAGAGACTCGGAAATCACCTGAAGTTCAAAGACCAGACCTATTTTGAGAATTCTTTTAGGAATTTTGCTTAAGAAGCGATCGTAGAATCCCCCGCCAAAACCGATTCTGTTTCCTTTTGTGTCAAAGGCAATTCCCGGAACAATGACCAAGTCAACTCTTTCTATAGAAAGAGGACGATATTTCTTTTTTGGTTCTAATATTCCAAAGGTTGAGGGAGAAAGTTCCTTAAATTGAAGGATCTGGGAGAAAAGAAGGTCTTCTCCCTTGGTGATGGGTAATCCCACCTTTTTTCCTGAGGAAAGCGCTTCTTGAAGCATCTCCTTTGTTTCTACTTCGCTTCCTTTCGCGGCATAGAGAAGAATTATTTTAGCGGTTTTAAATTCAAAAAAGGTAAAAAGTCTTTCCTTTATCGCCTTGCTTTTTTCTCTCCTTTCTTCCGGAGGGAGACTATTGCGCAGTCTCAGAACTCTTCTGCGAATCTTTTCCTTTTCTGCCACTTTTTATAAGTTTCTCCAGTTTTTCCATTCTTTCCCTGATCACCTTTTCATAACCCATTCCCGAAGGTTGGTAATATTTCTTTCTTTCCGGGATATATTCCTGCTTGATAAGATGATCTTTGTAATTATGGGGATAGAGATAGTTTTGACCCCGGCCTAACTTTTCCGCACCTTTGTAACTGCCAACCTGTAAATGTTTTGGCACCTCTAAGGTTTTCCCCTTTTCTACATCGGCAATTGCCTTCTCTATTCCTAAATAGCTACTATTGCTTTTTGGACAGGTGGCAACATAGACTGCGGCCTGGGCTAAAGGAATCTTTGCTTCCGGCATGCCCACAAATTCTGAAACCTGAAGGGCAGAATTCGCCAGTACAAGAGCCTGGGGGTCGGCATTGCCCACATCCTCAGCAGCACAGATAACGATACGCCGGGCAATAAATCTGGGATCTTCTCCCGCAACGATCATCTTTGCTAACCAGTAGAGAGTGGCATCCGGATCTGAGCCGCGCATACTCTTAATAAAGGCAGAGATGGTATTATAATGTTCATCCTCATCCTTGTCGTAAAGCACCACCTTTCTCTGGATCGATTCCTCAGCTACCGCAAGAGTAAACTGTATCATACCCTGTTTATCCGGTCTTGTTGTCAGCACACCTATCTCTAAGGCATTGAGAGCCCGACGGGCATCACCTTCGCTCTGCTTGGCAAGATGATGAAGAGCTTCCTCCTCCATCCTCACCCTAAAATTACCCAGACCCCCTTCTTTATCAAGCAAGGCCCTTTTCATAATTACTAACAGATCCTTCTCCTCTAAGGGTTTAAATTCAAAGACAAGTGAGCGGGAAAGCAGGGGACTGTTAATGGCAAAATAGGGGTTATGAACCGTTGCCCCAATGAGGATAATTGTTCCATCCTCGACATCGGCCATAAAAGCATCCTGCTGGCTCTTATTGAAATGGTGAAGTTCATCGATAAAGAGGATTGTCCTCTTCTTGTTTATTCTTCTCCGCTCTCTTGCCTCGGCAATAATATTGCGAACATCTGCGAGGAAGGAGGTTACCGCATTGAGCGACTTAAAAGAGCCTTTGGTGGAGTTAGCAATAATATAGGCAAGGGCGGTCTTCCCGGTACCGGAGGGACCGAAGAAAATGAGGGAACTGATTCTATCAGAAAGAATTGCTCTCTGAAGTAGACTTCCTTCCTGTAAAATATGTTTTTGACCGACAAATTCCTGCAAATTCCTCGGGCGCATCCTCATCGCTAAGGGCACCTCTTTTTTTGACTCTTCCTTTTCTAATTCAAAAAGTGTCTCCATAAAAAACTCCCGTCCTGCCGTAAGAATAAGAATCTATGAACCCTTTTTATAGGTGGGTGCCCTCCTGGATACTTCATGCTTTCCTTCGAAGAAGGACATGCATTCCACACCCAACGTTGGGCTCCCTTAAAAAGAGTGTTGGCTCAAGATTGTCTATTCTACACGCACAGGACAGGAGCAATTTTACTATATCACATTCCTTTAAAGATGTCAAGAATGCTACTCGCCAATCGCCCCTCACCTCAGCAGGGAATTGTGCTACTACACTCTAATCTCACTTAACAATAGGCGGATAGATTAACCTGCCACTAAACCAACGGCGGGTCTGGCTCAGGTCATCCGCCATGACTTAGTGGCGGATGGCGACTTCCTGACAATTCTCACAGTAAATGTTTTTTTCGTTCTTTTCTTGCCCGGTTGAGATATTCATCAAATGTCTCTATTTTGAACTCTTTAATCATCTCTTCAACACTTTTTTTCGGATGAAAGGAGGAAAGAAAATAAACCGCTTCTGGGCTGGCTACCTCAACCCTCACATATTCTTTATACTTCTTCTTCAGATTGGCCATCTTCTGTTGATTATAATCAATATGAATAACTTTGGAATCGAGATTTATTTTTGAGAAAATAATCTTTCCGTACATACTGGATTCGGCTAAAGTGCGCCCCAGAGGATCAACGATAACACTATTCTCTCCTGGTGTGCTACTGGCAATAAAGACCTGATTTTCAAAAGCGGCTGCCGGAATCATAAATCCGGCTCTGAAAGCGGAAAGAAAACAGATCAATTCCACTCCTTTGCTTTTATAGCCGGCAAACAGTTCTCGGAAATTAAAGTCAAAGCAAATCATCGCTCCGATACGGCCAAAATCTGTCGGGAAGACTTTCGCTCCTTTACCGGGAAGAATGCCATCCTTGGACATCTCCTCTACCACCGGAAAAGTTTTATCATATACTCCAACTATCTTACCTTTTCGGCCAAACAAAACAGCACTATTATAAATTCCCTTTTTATCCTTCCGATAATAAGAAGCAAAGATATGGATTTTATGTTGCCTGGCCTTTCTCGAGAGAAATTTTGTGATTGGCTTACCCCCAGGTAATAATTCGGCGACGTCGGTTTTCTTGTAAACCATTCCGGTAAATAAGAAATGCTCCGGCAAAAGAATAATATCCGGCTTGTCGAGAGAGGCAGTATCAATAAGATTCTCCCAGGCCTTTATCCTCTTATCTATCTTTTTCTCTACTCCAGCATTATCAAAAGAGAGGCTTGATACCCCAACTAATCTGGACATAAGGACTCCTCCTTATATTTGTGAGTGGTAGATTTTGCTCACCAATTCCATTGTCTTGACACTATCTGCAAAATTAGTTAAAGGCTGCTTGCCTTTCTTTAAGCAGTCGATGAAATGTCTGTTCTCAGCAAAGAAACCAGCATATTTATATATTTCCTTGCTTTTAGACACCTCTGCAGTTAAAAGAATTTCTCCTTTTTCTTCATTATTCTTATAGATCAGAGCTTTATCATCCGGCTCGGCAAAGGCGGAAATCCCTTTAGCATGCATCTCCACCCGGAAGATGCGCTTCCCCACGACCCAGTTGGTCAATAGCATTCCCACTGCACCACTCTCAAACTTCAACAGGGCATTAAAAGCATTATCGTATTTGACATAGAAGTTTTCTATATCGCTACTTACCTTCTTTACCTCCCCGCCCATCCAGCGCAGAACATCTACGGCATGAATCGCATCAGAGGTTAAGATATCAACCGCCCCGTTATAATAGGGACCAGCAAAATAGTTCTTCATAAATCTGGCTGCGCACTGGATAATGGGACCTCTCTCTTCTACTTTTTTTCTTGCCTCTACAATTACCGGACAAAAACGGCGTTGAAACCCCACCATCGTCAAACAATCATTCTTCTCGGCGGCTCTTGCCATATTCCTTGTTTGCTCAGTAGTAATTCCGGGAGGTTTCTCAATAAAGACATTCAATTTTCTGTTTAAAGATTCAATTACCAGATCAAAGAGATGATGCGGTGGCATCAAAATATAGACAGCATCCGGCTTTATTTCATCCAGCATCTTCTTATAATCGGCAAAGGTGCGTTTGATATGAAACTTTTTGCTCGTTGCAATCAACTTCTCCTCCACCAAATCACATAACCCTGCCATCTCCACATCAGGAAATTCTGCGAGAGACGGATAGTGAACGCTATTTGCCATACCCCCGGCACCAATCAAAGCCAATCTAATTCTTTCCTTTTTCATAGCTTCTCCTTGTCATTTTTAGCCGCATATTCCGCCTCAAAGATGGCTCCATCATAGCCAGAATCATCTACTTTGAGCTCTGTAAGTTTAATTTCTTTTCCTTCGTTTTCCTTCGAGACCTTTCCGGCTAAGTATATTCTTATCGTCTCGGTTAAATCTGTAATCTTAGCAAGAGGAATGCCTCTTTCCATAAAATCACAGATTTTATCAAGCATCGCTTTGTATATCTTTGCGCTATCAACCCGGAAATGATGGATATTTTTTGTAGTTGTTACTATCACATCAAAGGGCTGCCATTGAGGGGTCTGGGTCTGGTAGATAACAGTCTTTCCATCCTTCCATCTTACAAAATATTGTTCGATAATATTATCATTAATTTTGGTTGAACCGATAAATTTTACCGAATATGCCCCAGAACCAAGAAATCCCTGAATGCCCTCCATAATATGGACACCATAGTTGAACTCATCCACACCTGCGGTGCCAAAAACAGAGATAATCTCCTCTTCATTTTCTTCTATTACCCTTTTCGCATTTACAAATTCCTCGGCATATCTTACCGAGGAACTGCCTAAGATGACTGCTCCCTTTTTAACAAGATTCTCCAGTTTAATGCAATCAGCCAAATTTCCCACAATAGGTTTATCAATAAATACCGGTTTGCCAAGTTTTATCGCCGGCTCGGCTAATTCAAGATGTCTATCCCAGTTGCATCCCTGAATGAAGACTATATCTACCACTTTGGCAAGTTCTTCCACATTACCATACCTCTTTTCTAAATTGAATTCCCTCATAAACTCTTCTATCTCTTCATCGGTTCTGAAGCCATCATTGTAGATGGCGCTATACCTTGCCCTGTTTTCCTTATGCAATATACTGGCAAATGACCTTGGATGCGAGACATCGATATTTACCACACCAATCTTAATCATTTTCTTTCTCCATATTATTTTACCACATTTTTCAGTTTTTCCCTTTTCATTATCAGATAGATCGCCAAGAAGACTAAAACAAGACCGAGGAAGAAAAGGGAGCTTGCCCTTTCCTTTAACAGAAGATAAGAGAGAATAATGGTGAAAAGAGGAGCAGTATTAGAAAAAAGGTAGCCCAGAAGATGCTTGCCCCTAATCCAAAAGATAGAGCAGAGTTTCTTCCTTCCATAGCTATCTTTTAGACTATAATCCTCTCTTTTTCGTTTGTCAAGGATAGGGGAAAAATAGTATAATTACTTTCCAATGAAAAAGGGGGTCGATGTTTTTGTTAAAGGGCTCTTCCGGGAAAATCCCATTCTGGTATTGCTTTTAGGGCTTTGTCCGGTCTTAGCCGTCTCCACCTCAACAAGGGATGCTCTATGCATGGGGGTGGCTTTTAGTTTTGTCCTCCTATTCTCCAATATTATCATCTCCTCGTTGCGCCGATTTACTCCCCATCACATCCGTATTCCCGTCTTTATTGTGGTCATTGCTACCTTTGTTACCATTACCGACTATTTAGTAGCCGGTTATAGCCCCCAGCTACATCGGAATTTAGGAGTCTTTATCCCTCTGATTGTGGTTAATTGCATCGTTCTGGGAAGGGCGGAAGCATTCGCTTACAAAAATAATCCTTTCCTTTCTTTAGCTGATGCTATTGGAATGGGAGCCGGCTTTACCATTATTATTGTTCTTATTGCAATCATCAGGGAGCTTTTAGGTGCAGGCACTATTTTTGGCAAAATGATTATGCCCGAGGGTTATCAGCCCGTTATTATGATGATTCTTCCTCCCGGGGCATTTCTGATTATGGCATTTTTAATCGCTTTACAGAATAAATTAGTTAAAAAATGATCAGCAATGATCTTAACATTTTTCTTATCTTTCTATCTGCTCTTTTAGTTAATAATATCCTTTTGATCCGCTTCATTGGACTCTGCAGTTTCTTTGGCATCTCACAAAGGATAGAGTCCTCTTTGGGAATGGGGGCGGCGGTGACCTTTGTGATGGTGATGTCCTCCTCAGTCACCTGGCTCATCTATAATTTCTTACTTATTCCTTTTCATCTACAATATCTGCGCACCATCTCCTTCATTTTGGTTATTGCCACCCTTGTCCAGCTGGTGGAGCGTTTCATCAGAAAATATAATCCTACCCTTTATCAGGCTTTGGGGATTTACCTGCCCCTGGTCACCACTAACTGCGCAATTTTAGCGGCTGCCTTCCTGGGAATTGACTATCATTTAAGCTTCCTGCAAAATCTAATCTATGCCTTGGGGATCTCCCTCGGCTATCTTTTGGCAATTATTTTATTTTCTGGTCTCAGGGAAAGAATTGCTCTTTCTCCTATTCCTAAAGCATTTAAGGGGGTCCCCATCGCTTTTCTCACTGCCAGTTTGATGTCTCTTGCCTTTTTGGGATTTAAAGGGTTGTTTGGGCTATGATTGCTTCTCTCCTTATCCTGGGAATTTTAGGTCTAATCTTTGGTATTCTCTTAACCCTTGCCCACCGGAGATTAAAGATAGAGATAAACCCTTTGGTAGAGAAGGTTACCAATCTCTTACCCGGAGCAAATTGTGGTACCTGTGGTTATGGAAGATGCATTTCTTTAGCGGAAGCAATCGTTAAAGAAGAGGCGGAGCCAGACCTATGCCCGGCAACTGAGCCCGAGATAATTAAAAAGATTGCTCAGCTCTTGGGGAAAGAGGCAAGAATAAAGGAAAAGAAGACCGCCCGGCTTCTCTGTGCGGGAGGGAAGAAAAATGCCAAAGAATGTTTTTCCTACTTCGGCATTAAAGATTGTCAGGCAGCGATGCTAATAGCAGGAGGCAATCTGCTCTGTAAATATGGATGTTTAGGATTTGGTAGTTGTATTGAGGCCTGTCCTTTTGAGGCGATAAAAATGAGCGAGGATTCTCTTCCCATTATTGATCCAGAAAAATGCAAGGGTTGTGGTAAATGCGTGGATGCCTGCCCGAAAGGGTTGCTACAACTTCTCCCCCTCCGCCAGAAATTCTTTGTTGCTTGCGGCTCTGAGGACAAAGGAGCCGCTACCGCCAAGAACTGCTCAGTGGGCTGTATTGGCTGTCAGAAATGCGTTAAGGTTTGCGAGCAGGATGCAATTACGATAGAAAATTTTTTAGCCAGGATTGACCCGGAAAAATGCAACAACTGCGGAAAATGCACTGAGGTCTGTCCAAGAGGGGTAATCAAACAACTAAATTACACCCCCACCATACTTCCTCCCCCCTTGAGGGGGAGGATAAAAGTGAGGGGGAATTAAAACTTATAAAGGGCGGTATAGGTAACCGTAGCTTTCCCATCCTTGGGAATGGAAACAGGATATTCGATGGTAAAGGCATCCTTTTTGGTATGGGGTTGACTCTCAGATAATATTTGCCAATCTCCATAGAGATGTTCAATTACAATCACCTTAACATCCTCCTTCTTATGGTTGGAAAGAGTAATCTCATAGGAGTTCTGGTAGACCCGGGAAGAAATCTTCCGATGCTCGGTGCATTTCCTTTCCCCAACAATATCGAAGGCATTGCCCAGAAACAGTTTTACTTTCTCATTCTTTGGCGTATGGTCAATCTGGTCTTCTCCAATAAATTCTAAGGAACCATCAACATCCTTCTTATAAACCCTGATCTTACCCTTAGGCAGGGGGATACCCAGACCATATTTCTTTTCATTCTTGAACTCCAAAGAAACGGCTACCTTCTTATTGCAGGGCTCCTTTTCCGAAGAGCGCCACCAGCCCCGATAGATAGCCCCATCATAAGTAAAGAGTTTCTTTGTGGGAATCTCGGTTGCGGTAAAGAGAGAAATTTGTTTGGTCTGGTTATCCTTCAGGGTTGTCTTCCTTTGTAAGGTATAGAGATGGTATTCAAAAAAGGCTTTTTCCTTAAATTGAGGGGCCGCAATTCCTGCTTTTGCCTCACGAAGCATCAAGTCCCTTTTATATTTCGGTCTCTCCTCAACACGATGCACCTCCCCGGCAATCAACTTTAACCCGGCATTTTTATATGTTGCTCCGGATTTATTATCAATCGTCACCCAGCCATTCAAATCGATTTTCTTGTCATCCCTATTCACGATGCTAATATAGTCAGCCTTCCAGTTGATGCCATTGGTCAGATAGGTAACCTCAACAGTGTGCATTCCGGGCTTTTCATTAAGCAGTTCCCAGAGGAGAGTTGGTTTTGTGATTAAACCCTCTGGTAGAGCAGGTAAAATTACTCTCCCGAGAGGATTAAGATATATCTCATCCCCAATTTTAACCACCATTCCGCCCTTGGTGGAAAGCAGGATTGCTTTAACTCTTTTTATCTTGGGAGTTACTTCCTTGCGTTGTCGGGAACCTTTACCCAAGGTAGCCCACTTATCATATGTCTCCTCAGTAGTTCCCTCTGTTCTCTCCAATATAATCTCTTGATCAAGGTATTTCTCTAAGAGTTTATTCCTGCTGATTAAATCATACTCAAAGTTTTGTTCCTGGATGATACAACTTTCGGGAGCCCTTAAGGATTTGAAGGAGACGCTTGTTGCATCAATCTCTCGCGCAACATCAACAAACCTGATAATATTTAAACCTTTCTTTAAGCTAAGGTAGCGAATATCCTTTACCAGACCAAAGTTCTGGTTATAGATGGTTAAGGAAATTTCCTTCTGCCGCATCTCTTCAGCAGAAACAAAACTACTTAATAAAACTACTATCCCTATAACTCCAATTATTTTTTTCATCGCTTCCTCTCCTCCTTATTTTGCTTTGCTATCAGATCGCCACGGCCTACCCTCCTCATCTCAATCGCCTTAAAGGGGCATTCGGCAGCACAGATGCCACAGCCTTTACAATAACGATAATCGATCCCGGTCATCTTTTTGTCCTTCACCATAATGCTACTGTCCGGACAATAAATCCAGCAGAAGAGGCAATGTTTACATTTCTTTTCATCCCAGACTGGCTGTTGACTCCTCCAATCACCGGTCTCAAAATTGAGACTGCTGCCAGCCTCCAAAAAATCGGCCAAAGGAAGCTCCTTCCAGCCCAATTTTTTCTTAATTTTCTCTCCCATAATATGTTCGGACTATTTCACCTCTTGATAAGCGCGCTCAATTGCTCTTATATTTCCCTCAATTACCTCTGGTTTATGCCTGAACTTCTCTTGCAATTTTGTTCTTGTCTTCTCCAGAACTTCTTTCAGATTAAGGAATTTGGTTACTTTAATTAAGGCGCCCATCATCGGTGTGTTGGGCATCTCCCTGCCAATGGTCTCTCGCGAAATTTTAGAAGCATCCAGAGTAAACACCTTTCCTTTAAATCCCAGATTTTCCTTAATTACCGAGGGATCCTCCCGACTATTGACAATGAGAGTGCCTTCACCAGAAAGCCCCCCGATAACATCAATTGTCTCCATCAGGGAAGGGTCAAGGACGATTACAATATCCGGTTTCTCCACTCCGCAGTGCAAAGTAATCGGTTGAGAACTTATGCGGTTGAATGACTGGATGGGAGCACCCATCCTTTCTGGTCCATACTCAGGAAAGGCCTGAATATACTTGCCCGAGGCCGCTACCACCTCTCCAAGAAGAAGAGCTACTGTCTTCGCCCCCTGGCCTCCCCGACCATGCCAGCGAACTTCAAACAAATCTTCCATTCTTTATTAAGTTAACCACAGATTAAAGGACAAGAAACTGCAGGAGATGACTGGGGTTTGTAAGCGAACAAACTTTAGTCGTCTCCTAAATTACAGCCAATATCTCCTTTACTATCCCAGGAGCATCTTTAACCTTTACCAATTTAGTTTTCCTCTCCCTGCGCAGTTTTAATTCTACCTTGCCATTTTTTAATTCTTTGCCAACTACTATCCGGAGAGGGACACCTAAAAGGTCCCCATCCTTAAACTTCACTCCCGGGCTGATCAGCCGGTCATCCATTATAACATCAACGCTATTTTTTTGTAAAGATTGATAAAGATTCTCGGTCGTTTCTTTGATATCTTTCTCCCCCATATTCATCGGGAGCAACAGCACCGAATAAGGGGAGACAGAGACCGGCCAGATGATTCCCTCTTCGTCATAACTCCCTTCAATTATTGCCGCCATCAGCCGAGAAATGCCAATTCCGTAACAGCCCATGATCATCGGTTTCGTTCTTCCATCTTTATCGAGGAAAAATAGCTTTAATTTCTTACTGTATTCATCCCCCAACTTAAAGATATGTCCTACCTCCAACTCCTTGCATTCCCCTTCGGCTACAAATTCCTGGGAGAACTTACCTCCCATTACCCCTGAATCTGCTTTCCGGATCTGATATCTTATACCACAGCGGTTAAAGATGGAGTGATAGGCTTTAAGCATTTTTTCGTAATTCCTCTCCAATCCTTGTTGATCCACATCAAAACTATAGGCATCCTTCATCAAAAATTCACGCGCCCGCACTACGCCAAATCTTGGCCTGACCTCATCTCTGAATTTTGTCTGAATTTGATAAAGTAAAACAGGGAGTTGTTTCCATGATTTTATATGTTGACGTACCATACTGGTTATGACTTCTTCATGGGTAGGGGCTAAAAGCATTTCTCTGCCGTGTCTGTCAACGAAGGTAATCATATCCTTCCCCATTGTATCCCACCTGCCGGTTTCTTTCCATAGACTTGAAGGCTGGAGAGCCGGAAGAAGTACTTCTATCCCACCGGCTTTATTCATTTC
>DAOWFY010000153.1 GCA_030637775.1 bacterium
ATTTTTTCTGCTCTTTTTGCTGCTGCCGGTATCATCCTTCCATAAAAGAGCCTCTTTAAGAGATTATGTTTTTGGGAAAAAAGCAAAAAGAGCATATCATGAAATGTAACGAGTGATTTCCAGCCAAATCTTATCAAGGGGGTAGTATAGCGAGGGGAATGAAGAACTTCAATTTTATATCTTTTAAGCAAAAAGGGAAAGACGCTCTGCTCCCAGAGAAGCCTCAAAGACCTTGGCATGCTCTTGATGCCAATAAGCCAAAAATTGGCGCCTAACTTAAATTTCCTCATATTCCTTTTCTCTACAAAGATAAAATATTCATTTTTCCTATCCAGGGGGGAGAGGTGCTTGATCAGATTCAGCACATAAAAACCGGCTCCTCCTAGCTTCTCTGGCAGCAGTGTCGCATCAATTCCAATTCTCATTTATCTACCTTTGCATTATTAGTTCAATAAAGAAAGGATTTTCTTTGCTCCTTGCGCCTCTGGATCGTATTTTAAGGTGAGTTCCACCTCCTTCCTGGCAAGATCAAATTCACCTAAATTAAGGTAGACGGTTGCCAGAAGCTCGTGTCCCAAAGGGCTGGAAGGCAAAAGGGAAACTAAGCTTTTTGCCCTTTTTAAGGCTAAGGGGAAATTGCCCTCAGCAATACCATTGTTCACATTCTTATAGGTAAGAAAAGAAAAAGTCTCCAGATGGACAGAGCCAATCTTCTCCCCTCTCCAATTATTGACAAAGGAGAAAAGAAAAAAGGAAACAAAAAGAACCACCACAACAGGAATGTATTTTCTCTCCTTGACCTTAAAAAAGAGCCAATCAATAAAGAAGGCAGCAAATAGTATCAAACATCCCACAGCGGGAAGACGATAGCGAGAGGTAACAAAAAAGGCAATAACCCAGATAATATTGCATAGGGTAAAGAAAAATAAAAGAAGAGATTTTTTATTTAAAGAAAGGAAGAGACCAAGAATACCTAAGGGAACGACAAGGCCAAAGCCGAACAGCGGGAGTTTAAGGGTTCTGGTGATTTTGGCCAGGAGATAGATATTTAGGTTCTGTGGCCATTCATAACTGTTGAAAAAGAGCAGAAACTTGTTTCCCTGCAGTTTCCAGAAAACTTTGGAAAAGAGCGGTGCTAAGGGTTTTTCTGGGGCAATGTAAAGACCGATAGAATCGAGGCTATTGCCAATTTTGTAGTTGGCCGGTCCATTGGAGCAGATGGGCACAAACTGGTCGGATACCTGCCAATTCCTGATTGTCGCGGGAGAAATAATCATCGCCATCAAAAGAACCAAAATCCCCCAGGCTAAAAAGGGATTAAGATTTCTTTCAGGATAGAAACACAGTCCAATAAGTAAAAAGGGAAGGAATAGAAGAACGGTCGGTTTAACTAAAGCGGACAACCCCATTACTAACCCTACCAGAACCCATCTCCATCCCGTCCACCGGACGAGAACTCTTCTATAATCTCTTTTTCTCAGCGCCCAATAGACGATGAAGATGACAAGAATATTTAAAAATAGAATCAGGCTATCACTTAAGAGAGTTACCGAATAGAAGATGAATGGCCGATAAAAGGCAGCAAAGAGAGAGGCAAGAAGCCCCACTCTTTCATTAAAGAGCCATTTACCCAAGAGGAACAGAAGAAGCAGGAGGAGAGTATCCAAGAGAATCTGAATGAAACCAACGGCAAAATAACTATTGCCAGAAATTTTATAAATTGTAGCAACAAAGTATGGGTAGCCCGGTGCCATATAAAAGAGTTTACCATCTCCCACCCAGGGATTTTTTACAATCTTTCCTGCCCAATTATCAAATGTCCTCTGGTCATATTTGGTCATCAGGGAAGCATTAAAGAAAACGGTCTGGCGAAACTCAAGGAGGTAGGAAAGTCTCAGAAAAAAGGCGAAAATGAGGATGATGCCCAGATAAAGATAAGGAGATTTAAGTTTGGGGTCAGGTCTCCACATTTGGGAGTGTGTAGCTAAAGATAGTGTGGACTCTCCAGATTCCTACTGAAGATAGTATGATTAGTGAGTGGCGGAATTTGACAATTTCCCGTATAAACATTTTGTTAAATTGCGACACTTGTATAATGACTCATGGTTTTTAAAAGATTAATAAATAGTAGTAGTAAGGAAGGGGGAGTCCAGAGGGGGAAACTGTGAATAACTGTGAATATGTGGATAACTTCCCTTCTCATACTACGATGAATACACTCAGAAAAAAGTTGACGTTTAGCACCAAAGACCATAATATTATTCTCGGGCAGTTTGGAGCGTGTCTAATAAGCGCCACTGAGGAGTCTTTGACTGCCTCTCAGATTAGATTGTTCTGTCCAACTGCACGAGAAGAGAACCGGTTAAGGAAATTGAGGTGTCCGATATATCGGACAGCCTCTCATGAAGCACAAGTATGGTGCGAAAATTATGGTCTCGTGCAGAACAGCTCACCTCCAAAATCTGCTCCAGAAGAGAAAGGAGGTGCAGTTATGTCTGTACTAAATGTTGGTGTTGACCTTAGTGTGACAAGTAAGCACCAAGCTGAAATTAGAGATGAAGAAGGGAACAAAGCTTGTTCATCCTTCTCCTTCTCTGGCTCCAAAGAGGGTTTTGATGCCCTGTGCAAGCATGCCCTTGAAGATTCCCTCCAGGGGATTAAATTGCGGTTCATCTGTGAACCTACATCCATGTCCTGGTTCCCATTGGCAATTTATGCTCTCTCACATGGTCATGAGATGGTCAGGGTTAAAGGGCAGAAAGCTCATGACCTACGGAAGTATTATTCTAAATACAGCAAGAGAGACCGAATTGATGCCAAGGCGCTTTCGCTGATGCCTGTGGTTGATAGAGATGCCTTAGAAGAGGTTTATCTTCCGGATAAGCTCACCTATGCTCTGGATCGGCGTTGTCGTCAGAGAGAGAAGGTAGCCAAATGCATTGCCTCAGCAAAGACACGGTTTAAGTCACTCTACCATTGGGTTATGCCAGGACTTACTTCCTGCTTTGGAGAACCCTTTGGTCCACGAGCCAGGGCTTTCTATGCTAAGTACACCAACCCATTCAAGGTGAAACAGTTAGGTCTTTCTAAACTCACATCCTTTTTGAGTAAAGCTGGCAGACAGGAGATGGACCCGGAATTACCAGAGAAGGTTTACTATTCAGCAATGGAAGCCTGTAATCTTTACGAATCAGCCTCCGAGCAGATTGACTTTGATGAGATTCAACAGGAGGTTACATGTGAGCTGAAGCTTCTTGAATCTTATCAGGAGGTTCAAGCCAAAGTTGATTCCGCAATAAACCGTCTCTATGATCAGGCACATCCTTCTAAGAACATAGAGACCCTCTCTGGAATTAGTAAGACTCTGGGACCCGTTTTCGTGGGAATAATTAATGATCCCAGCAGATTTCGCTCTCAGTCAAAGAGGTTACTCTGGGATGATTCCCCAACAGGATCAGTCTGGCGAAAGCTCCAAGAAGGGTCTGGACATTACCAAGGATGGTCCTCCCAGGTATCGTCGAGCTCTTTATTTGGCTGCTGATGTTAACAGGCAATGGGATCCACAATTGGCCAAGCTATACTACGACCAGATGGTTCATAAGGGTAATTGCCACACC
>DAOWFY010000050.1 GCA_030637775.1 bacterium
CACCCCCACCTATCTCCGGGGGACTCACTCCCCTTGAGGGGTGCTGGTGCGACGAATAAGGAGCACCGTATAGCACGCCTGCCGAGATGTAAGGCATGGCCGGAGAGGAATGAGGAGAGGGGGGTAATTCTCCTGGGTTTATCCCTGGCTATTTTTGGTTTTCTGATTCACTCTTTCGGCGATTTTGACCTTTATGACCCCTCTCTTACCACAATCGTATTCTTCATTTTGGCGTTGGCGGTAGTGATGTTAAAGGAAAAACAACGATGGCATATAAAAAAATGCGTTTTGACAAAAACCGCTCTTTTCCCTATAATAGTGATGGTCATTTTCTCAGGCTGGATGAACCTGAGGGAAATTTTAGCCGAGAAGAGGGCAAAGGAATCGATACAACTTGTGAATGAGGAAAAGTTTGAAGAGGGGAGGGTGAGGTTGCAAAGAGCCTTATTCTGGCAGCCCGATAATCCTTCCTATTGGTACCGATTAGCCGAGATCGATCAAAGAATTGCTTTCTTGCAAAAGGATTCTCTTGCCTGGGAAAGGGCGATTGAGGAGATGAAAAGAGCCGTATCTCTCAATCCTTATCCTGCCTATTACCATTATACTTTGGGCAGACTTTACTGGAGTAAAGGAATTCAGGAAGGAAAAGATTCTCTTTTAGAAAAAGCAATTGACCAATTAAAAGAGGCGGTCAATCGCTATCCCACCAAGAGTATCTACCATTTGGAATTGGGAAGACTTTATGAATTTGTAGGAGAAGAGGAAAAAGCAGAAGAAGAGTATAAAAAAGCAGAAAAATGGAACAGGTTGCCCAGATCCGAATCAGAAAATTAGACCGGCTTGCCTATTTTCTTGTGGGAGATTTAAGCCTGAAAATAACCGATTACTGCATTATTGAATCTGAATCAGGAAAAGAGGACTATGGGGAGGTTATCTCCTCCCCAAAACTTGCTGATCTAAAAGAGGTTGATTCTCCCTTAAAGAGGGTAATCAGGAAGGTAAATGAAGTCGATATCAAAAGAATTGAGGAAAATTATAAGCGGGATGAAGAAGCCTTCAAAATATGCCTGGAGAAAATCGAAGAAAGAAAATTGCCGATGAAACTTATTGAGGCGGAACACACCTTTGATTTATCTACCGTTACCTTTTATTATTGGGCAGAGGGGAGGGTTGACTTTAAGGAGTTGGTAAAGGATCTTGCCTCTATTTTCAATTGCCGTATTGAGATGCGGCAGATTGGGCTTCGAGATGAGGCACGAATGGTTGGCGGATATGGCATTTGCGGCCGACCACTCTGCTGCACTCTTTTTCTAAAAAAGTTTGAGCCGGTAACGATGCGCATGGCAAAAGATCAAAATCTTCCCCGGGACACAGCTAAGATTTCGGGTCTCTGCGGAAGACTTATGTGTTGCCTTGGTTTTGAAGAGGAAAATTATAAAAAGAAGGAGGAATGAATAAATTTTACCTTACTACTCCCCTTTATTATGTGAATGACGCTCCCCATATCGGTCATGCCTATACAGAGGTTGCCGCCGATGTCCTGGCCAGAACCGAAAGGCTATTGGGTAAAGATGTTTTCTTCTTAACCGGCACCGATGAGCATGGCCAGAAGGTAGCCACTGCGGCTGCCTCTTTAAATTTGAAACCAAAGGAGTTGGCCGATAGGATGGTGGTCCGCTTTCAGAAACTCTGGGAAGAATTAAATATCTCTTACGACCGTTTTATCCGCACAACCGAGACCGATCATGAAGAGGTAGTTAAAAAAATTTTCCGTAAGATTTACCAGAGAGGCGATCTCTACCAGGGTACCTATAAAGGCTATTACTGTGTCCATTGCGAAAGTTACATTACTTCTTCCCAATTGAAGGAGAATCTTTGCCCGGACTGCGAAAGAAAGGTTGGTTCCTTAGAAGAGCCGACCTATTTTTTCCGGCTCTCAAAATACCAGAAGGATTTACTCTCCTATATCAATGAGCATCCAGGTTTTGTTGATCCTGCTCAGAGAAAAAATGAGGTGGTAAAGTTCATCCAGAGAGGCCTTAATGACTTAAGTTTTACGCGCAGGAATTGTGAATGGGGTATTCCCATAGAAGAAGGTCTCACCATCTATGTGTGGTTTGATGCCATCCTCAATTACCTTTCCGGAGTTGGCTATCTTCTGAATTCAGAAGTCTTTGAGAAATACTGGCCTCCGGATGTGCAGTTCATCGGTAAGGATATTATTCGATTTCATGATATTATGTGGCCCGCCATTCTTTTTTCTTTATCCCTCCCTTTGCCCAGAAAGATTTTTGCTCACGGGTGGTGGAAAATTACCGGGGAGAAGATCTCCAAGAGTAAGGGTTTAGTCATTTCTCCACAGGATATTATTTCTGAATTTGGCGTTGACCCATTTCGTTATTTCCTGCTGCGGGAGATACCCTTTGGAGCCGATGGGGAATATTCTTATGCCGCATTTGTCAAGAGATATAATAGTGACCTTGCTAATGATCTTGGCAATCTCTTGCACAGAACTCTTGCCCTGATAGAAAGCTCTTTTGATGGTAAGATCCCTGAATCTTCCGGTTCCTCCGATGAGAAATTAAAGGAGAAGTCTCTTTCTCTTGCCGGGATTCTCCCTCAGATAGAGGCCCTGAAATATAGTGAAGCCTTGAGCAAAATCTGGGAAGTTATCGGGCTAGCCAATAAATACCTTGATGAAAAGAGTCCCTGGCGTCTTTCTCAAAAAGAGGCCGCTCCGGCTCTTTACAATGTGGTAGAGACATTAAGAATTGTTGCTCTTTATTTAAAACCGTTCTTACCTACAAGCTCCTCTAAAATTGCCGAACGCTTAGGAATCGGAGAGGAGTTTAAGAGACAGAATTTAAAGGAGACTCAATGGGGACTTTTACCAGAAGGCAGAAAAATAAAAAGGGGAAAGCCAATCTTTCCCAGAAAAGAGAAAAGGAGAATCTTTGATGGTTAAAGCTAAATATAAGCGGATTATGCTGAAGTTATCCGGAGAGGCATTGGCCGGGAAGAAAAGTTCCGGTATTGACTCTTCTGCCATTACTTCTATTGCCAAAGAAATCAAAGAGATATATAATTTAGGGGTAGAATTGGCAATTGTCATTGGGGCGGGGAATATATTTCGGGGAGTGGAGAGAGAGGCAATAGATCACTCCACCGCAGATTACATGGGGATGTTGGCAACGGTCATTAATAGTTTAGCACTTCAGAGCGCTTTAGAAAGATTGGGTGTTGCTACAAGAGTGCAGAGCGCTATTGAGATGTACGAACTTGCCGAGCCCTATATCCGACGCCGGGCAATTCGGCATTTAGAGAAAAAGAGAATTGTCATCTTTGCCGGAGGCCTTCTTCTCTATTTTGCCTTTTCTTTTTTGCACTTTGCGCTTTCCTTTTTTCGCTTTGCTCTTTTTCTTTTGCACTGATCCTCCTTCTTCC
>DAOWFY010000084.1 GCA_030637775.1 bacterium
AAGGAGGAAATAAATCAAATCTACGAAGAGGCACTTCAAGTATTGGAGACAGTGGGAGTAGAGCTAAATCACCAGGAAATTCTTAAATTAGTTTCAAGATATAAAGGGATAAGCGTTCGGGGAAAAAGAATTCATTATAAACCCTGGTTAGTAGAAGAGTTTATTCCCAAGATTCGCAAGGAAAATTTGGAGTATCAACAGAATAAACCAGGTCAAGAAAATTTCACTATGATTCCCTCTTTTCTGTGTTTGAATGTTCTGGATATGGATACAGGTCAAATAAGAAAAGCAAATTCAGAAGATTTAAAACAGGCGGTTAAACTTTGTGATTGTTATGATATGGAGACTGTAATCCCGGTTCATCCTCAGGATACACCTGCAAAGATATGCCAGATAACAGCCCTCAAGATAGCTTTGGAAAACAGTAGAAATATTGGTGGCTGGATGCCGGTAACAATGGATGAAACCAAAGAAAAGGAAACAGAGTATATCTACCGAATGAATAAAATAGTAGGTCGAAAACCTCCTTATGTTGCTTTAGAGATTCCTATAAGTCCCCTAAAATTGGATGCACCTGCTTTAGACATTGTTTTTCGCTTAAGCAAGAAAAAGAAAGATTTTATATCTGGAATCGCAGTTGGAGGAGGAGCCATACCAATGCCTGGGGCAACTGCTCCTATCTTTCTGCCCGCTTTGCTTGTTCAGGGATTAGCCGAGGCACTGGCGGCGACTATAACACCAAAGTTAATAAATGAGGAAGTTCCTATTTATTGCTCTTTCGGTTACTTCCCTTTTGATATGAAATATACTTCTCCAGTTGCTGGTTCACCGGAAACAATTCTTTTTCATCTGATGTCAAGACAAGTCACAAAAGTAGTTTTCGGGTATACCAAAGGAGGAAACCTTACAGTTAAAGGGAAACTCCCCAATATCCAGACAGGAGCAGAGAAAATGGCTAATGTTTTAGTTGACGCTTTAGATGGTGCACGTGTTTTTGCTTCTGTTGGTGCTCTCTCCCTTGATGAAATTTTCAGTTTCGAACAGGTAGTAATTGATAAAGAGATTCTTGATTATGTTGGAAGATTAATAAAAGGAATGGAATTTAAGGAAGAAAAAGGGTTATCTATAAAGACAATTAAAGAAGCAATTTCCAGTAGTAATGCCTATCTTGACCATCCCTCTACTTTAGATCACAGGAAAGTCTTTTGGATGCCAGAACTCTTCAGACATTCAAGCCTGGCACAATGGGAAAGCGAAGGACTTCCTACCATAATTAAAGAAGCAAAGAGAACGGCACGAAAATTGATTGCCAACCATCATTTTGAACTTGAGAAAAGCAAACAGAGAGAATTAGATGAAATGTATAGATATGCCTGCGAAGGGTTGCAGTAAGAGAGAAAACATAATATCTTTAAACAAAGGAATGACAGAAACAGTCGGAGACGAAAATGAAAATTAGAAATTCTACTTTCCAAGATGCAAATATGGTACCAAAGACTATGATGGAGAAGTAGTCTTGGTTCCTTCGTCTATTATCTTAAAAATGGCTTTATTCCGGAAGGCTACAGAAAGGACCATTTCAAGGTCGGGGTGGACGAGATAACCTTAGGAAGATTCCTCAATTAAGATGAATCCAGAGATTAATCTTTTAAAAGGATATTGGCAAAGACCCTCCCCGGATATGAAAAAGTTTAAGAGGGTAATTCAGCAAAGAGAAGATTGGTTATCTTCCCTTTGCTGAATTGGGAATTGATGAAGAAGTGAGGTAGTGTAATAAGAATTAGGCATTATGCTCAGAAAACCCCAGAAGTTCTAAAAATTTAGCAGGAGTTATGATGGGAATCTCACGAAATGGGGAAAGAATAAGCAAATCTCTATCACCGGTAACTATGAAATCAACTTTTATAACTATTACAGATTCCAATACAAGGTTATCCTTAGGATCACGGCATAGAGTTATTCTTTCAGAAGGAATTACTTTTATACTTCTCCGTTTAATAAACCCAATGAAACTTTCAACCTCTCTCCCGTCTAATTCAAATTTTGCTCTTTTAACAACTTCTTCTAATTCCATAAGTAAATCAGGAGAGAGAACCAGTTGGAAATGCCCTTTTTTCAATCCTTCATATAAGTGTTTACAAGTTTTACTGCCGAGAAGAGCACTTATAAAAATGTTTGTATCAATTACTACTTTTGGGTTTTCTCTCATACATCTCCTGCCTCACTTCTTCACAAATTTTTCTTATTTTCTTGTCCGTAATTTTATTTTTCTTAGCAGCTTTTCTCATTTTCGCAACAATATTATCCATTTGAAGTGCCCACAGTTTTCTTTCAAGCCTTTTTTGCTCTTGAGGAGAGATTCCTTCAATCGCCTTTTCAATCTGTTTAATGTCCATTTCAACCATAACTTTCCCCATACTTCTCACCCCCAGAAAGATAATAGCACAACAGAAAGAGAAATTCAAGGGGAGGCAGAGTAGAAATTGGAGCTTTAATATGAAGAGCCGAGAAATTGTTAAAAGAGCAATAAAGTTTAGTAGGCCGGAGCGAGTTCCATTAATGTTTCCATTTTTAGAGGTTTCGGATGTTAGCTGTATTGGTCTAAAAGCTCCTTCTGCCTGGAGACCTAAAGCAGAAGGAGAGGATGAATGGGGAACCATTTGGAAAAAACCGAATCCAGAAACCG
Organism: bacterium; assembly: GCA_030637775.1. Classification (GTDB taxonomy): domain Bacteria; phylum Ratteibacteria; class UBA8468; order UBA8468; family UBA8468; genus DAOVGU01. Next base: position 2,687 of record DAOWFY010000084.1, read on the forward strand.
GCATAATCAATATGGGACACGTAGAAACTGTTCCCATTGAAAATCTTGATGAAATGAAAGATTATAGTTTTCCTGACCCAATTGAGCCTTCCCGATACGAGGATATTGAGAAACAGATTGAGAAGAGCGGTGAGAAGTACAGGCTTTTCGGCTGGTTTACCCTTTTTGAAAGGGCCCAGCAACTTCATGGAATGGAAAATCTCTTTATCGATTTTCACCAAAAACCGGCCCAAGTCTCTCAACTTCTTGATAAAATAAATGATTTTACTCTTGGGGTTCTGGATACCATTGAGAAATATAAGGGAAGGCTTGATGGATTTCGATTGGGGGATGACTGGGGAACACAGAAAGCCTCCCTTCTCAGTATTAAGATGTTCAGAGAATTCTTTAAACTAAGGTACAAGGAGATAATCTCTAAAGCCCATTCCTTAGGGATGGATGTCTGGCTACATTCGGATGGAAGGATAAATGAGGTTATTGAGGAATTTGTTGAGATTGGTTTGGACGTAGTAAATATTCAATCTCCTCATGTTCTGGGAATAGAGGAGATATCCCAAAGATATTCCGGTAGAATCACCTTTGAATGCATGGTAGACGTTCAGAGAGCCTTGCCATTTGGCTCAAAAGAGCAAATAGAAAATGAGGCAAAAATGCTTATTCATAAATGGGGGACACCGAAAGGTGGCTTTATTGGGACCGACTACGGAGCAAGGGAAGAAGACCACATTGCTATCGGTGTGAGTAAAGAGAGAGTACAGTGGATGCTGGAGGCATTCAGAAGGTATGGGATATATAGCCAATCCCATTGATAAAATTCAGCGATTGGGGTAAAATGGTTCAATTACACTCACCATTTAAGCATCATCCTGAGCGAAGTCGAAGGATCAAGATTCTTTAAATTTTGTTTTAAAAGGAGAGAGAAAAGATGTCGGAAGAAAAAAGAGTAAGAATAGGGTTTGTGGGTTGTGGGAGTTTTTCGACGGGGAATTTATATCCAATGATTCATCTCATCCCGGAGATTGATCTGGTGGCGGTCTGTGATTTAAAGGAGGAGTTGGTAAAAAGAAACGCAAGGAATTTTGGGGCAAGAAGATGGTATACAGACTTAGATAAGATGTTTTCTGAAGAAGAGTTAGATGGGGCAATCGTAGTGGGTCTACCCAAGATGCACTGTGAGGTTGGTAAGCGATGTTTGGATAAAGGTTTACCCATATATGTAGAAAAACCATCTGCCATTTCTTATAAAGGAGCATTAGAGTTAGCTGAATATGCTGAAGAAAAAGGCCTCTTTGGTACTGTAGGTTTTATGAAAAGACACTCCACTTGCTACAGAATGGCGAAGAGCATTACCGAAAAAAAAGAGTTTGGTAAGGTTAATGAGATTGAGGTGCGTTTTGCCAACGGGAGATATCCGGATTTAAAGAGTTGGGGATTGACAGAAGGACCTGCTAATGCCTTTCTCATCGGTCAGGCGGTGCATATCTTTGACCTGATTCGTTTCTTCTGCGGCGAGGTCGAAGAAATCTATGCCCGGTTGAATGAGGTAGAGAAAATAAATAGCTCCGGTATCTTTGGTTATGCCATTACTGTCTCCTTTAAGAATGGGGCGGTTGGCATCATGAACCTTAATGCTTTGCAAGGGCCAGGCTTTCAGATGTCGGAATATTTTCTTGCTGCTGGCTCTGAGTGTTGGCTTGAAGTGAAGGATATGGTTTCCTTGAATTATTACGCGCACACAAAACCGATGCCGGAATTCAATCCTGAGGGAAGAGCTCAGGTTTTCAGCTGGAAACCAGAGTTTACTGAATTCCTGGCTTCTAAGGCAGAAGGAATGATGGGGTATAAAGGAGAACTGCAAAACTTTGCCAGAAAGATATTAGGAAAAGAAGAGTTGGGGGCTAACCTTTTCGATGGAGCCAAGGCTCTACAAATTGCTGAAGCCATCTGGGAAAGCAGTCAGAGTGAGAAACCGGTAAAAATTGGGTAGTGGTGCGATCCATCGCACAATTCCCGAGGAGAAAACTATGCTTAGGATAGGGTTGGTTGGCGGAACAAAGATATGGCATGGAATGTCCTTCTCAGAGATGTTTAACGGGTATGACAGGAAAGAGGCGGTTAAAAGGAATTGGGGTCCTTTATATCGGAGAAGAGTGGGAAAGGATGTCCGTATCACCCATATCTGGGATGTGAAAGAAGAGGATGCCAAGGAGGTCGCTAAGATCTGTGAGATAGAAAATGTAGTGAATAAGAAAGAGGAGATGATTGGGAAGGTGGATGGAGTGATAATTGCGGATGATTGCACGATGAAGCATCAAAGAAGAGCAGAGCCTTTTTTGAAAGCCGGTATCCCTACCTTTATTGACAAACCCCTTTCTCCGGATATAAAGGAGGCGGAGAAAATCATAGAATTAGCAAGAAAATATAAAGCTCCGATGATGTCCTGCTCTGCCCTGCGCTATGCCAAGGAAACAGAAAAACTTCGGGAAGGGAAGGACGAGATCGGAGATATTCTTACCGGCTTTGCCATTTGCCGGGAATGGCAGGGAGGGCTGGTCTTTTATGGAATCCATGCCTTTGAACTGTTGTATTCGGTAATTGGTCCAGGAGTAAAATCGGTAAGAAGTGCAGGAAAGAAAAGGAAGGATATCGTAATTATCAGATACAAAGATGGCCGTGATTTCGTTCTGGCCGCTTATGAGGAGATTGCTCCTCTCTTTCAGATAAATCTTTACGGAACAAAAGGCTACAGAAACATAACTGCAACCGATAGTGACTACTTTTACTCTAATATGCTGAAGCATTTTGTAAAGATGGTAAAAACAAAGAAAGAGCCCATTCCTCCGGAGGAAACATTAGAGATTATTAAGGTTTTGGTCCTGGGAAAGAAATCAAGGATAAATGGCAAAGAGATTTATCTGTAAAGAAGAAAAGATAGCGAATTGGCGCAGAAGAAGGTTGATAGAAGAAACTTCAAAGTTAAATCCGAAGGAAGAGCAGGCTGTTGCCGAGGAAGGAATTTCTGCCGGGAATGAAGTATGGGACGAGTACCAAATTGCCAAAGCCTCCTTGGGCAAAAATTGGCCAGATAAGGACATTGTCCACCGAAAGATTGGGCAAAAGGATAGATATGATAGACCCGGAAGAATTAGAGGAGATAATTGAGGGTCTGTTAGATATCATCAGTTAGAGGAGGAGAAAGGAAAGATGAAAAAAGGAATTAATCGCTGGGGTTTTGTAGAGAGGAATATAAAGGAATGTATCAAGAAGGCTAAAGAGGTTGGATTTGAAAGCATTGAGTTGAATTTAGAAGCAGAAGGAGAAATAACGCTTGCATCTCAGGAAAAGGAGCTTTTGGAGATGAAGAAATTTGCTGCGGATACGGGGCTCGAAATCTCCAGCGTCCTGGCCGCACTACTCTGGAAATATCCCTTAACCAGTGAGGACAAGACTGTTGCCGAAAAGGGGAAGGATGTGGTGAAGAAAGCGATAGAGATTGCCTCTATCTTCCAGGCAGATACAGTATTGGTAATTCCGGGAGTGGTCGGTTCGGTTTTGCTGGCCCCAACCGAGGTTCATCCTTACGATACAGTTTATAAAAAATCTCAGGAGGTTTTGAAGGAGTTGGCTCCCTTTGCCAGAGAGCATCAGGTCTATCTGGGAGTGGAGAATGTCTGGAATAAGTTTCTACTTTCTCCCACAGAGATGAAGAACTTCATCGACGAGATAGATGAGGAATATGTGCAGGCTTACTTTGATGTGGGAAATGTGCTGCTTTACGGATATCCTGAGCACTGGATTAGAATCCTGGGAAAGAGAATCAAAAAGGTGCATTTTAAGGACTTCAGGACAGCGGTAGGCACGCTGGATGGATTTGTCGGGCTTTTACACGGCGACGTGAACTGGAAGGAGGTAATGGCGGCCTTTAAAGAAATCGGCTATGATGGACATGCCACCGCCGAATATATGCCTTATAAATTCCATCCCGAGCAGCTTCCCGTGGATATCTCAAATGCAATGGATAAAATTTTGGGGAGAAAAAAATGAATGGGATGAAGATAAAAAATATTTTCATTACCGGTGCCAGCGGCAAGATAGGTCGGGGGCTCCTTCCGGAACTTGTCTCTGCGGGGTATCATGTGCGCGCTCTTGAGTTCGAGGAACCTGTTGAGGGCAAAAATGTGGAGATAATGAAAGGGGATGTCCGAGACCCTCAACTTGCCAAGAGGGCTCTTTTAGATATGGATGCGGTTATTCATCTGGCAAGCTGTAAAGAAAATAGGGAACTGTTTATGGAAACGAATATCCATGGAACATTCTATCTCCTTGATGAGAGCAAAAACTGCGGTCACATCAAGCAATTCATCCAGGCCGGTTCCGACGCGAGAGCGGGAATCTTTTTTTATCCTCACCCTTATCCTATTGATGAGACCTATCCCCATTCTGCTTATCCGGGATATTACGCTTTCTCTAAGGTACTTGAGGAGGTGATGTGCGAGCAATACATCATTCAATATAAATTGCCGATCACCATTCTTCGTTTCTCCTGGGTGCATGATGAAGATGATTTCCTTTGTCATATTACCCTGAGAGAACCTAATTTCGGAGTTCCTATCTGGAAGGAACTCGCCAAAAGCCCTGAGCAAAAGAGTTATTTCGAGAAGAATATCGATGGTGTGGCAAAACTTGTTCATCCCGGAGGAAAACCGGGGATCCGCCATATCGTGAGCATCAAGGACGCAGTTCAAGGAGTCCTTCTTGCCATAGGAAATCCTTCCGCGATTGGCCAGGCATTCACAATTACCGGTCCATCTCCTTTCAGTTATGGTTTTGCTGCCGAACACATCGCAAAAAAACTCAACCTTCCCATCGTAGAGTTTGAGGACGATAAATTCTATGATTTCACGCATAACATCGCGAAGAGCCGGTCAATACTCGGATACGACCCCAAATATGATATTGCAAAAATCATCGATGATGCGATAGAATTCAGAAAATCAGAAAAAAAACGCCATCCCGTAAAATATATCGGTTGAAAGGAGTTAAGATGAGGGTATTTATCAATCACTGCCATGTCTATCCGGAAGGTCTCTGCCAGGAGTGGTGGGCAAAGGAGGGGACAATCCCTAATTTGAAAAAATGTATGGAAAAATTAGGGATAGAGAAGGCGGTAGTTTTTGCTCTGCTTAAAGGTACTCCCTCCTTTACCTCTATCGATGCCAACGAATGGCTGCTTAAAAAGATTCAGAAAGAAAATAACCTACATCCTTTTACAACCATTGTGCCCACCGAAAAGGATGCGGCCAAAAAGCTGAGAAAGTATATAGCTAAAGGTTTTGTTGGAGCAAAACTTCATCCCGAGGTTCAGAGGTTTCAAATCAATGATCCCGCTGCTGAAGACTTTTATACCGCTGCCGAAGAATTAAGAATCCCCTTACTTTTTCATACCGGAGTTCATGGCTGGTACCTGAAGAAATATAGACCAATCCTTCTGGATGAAGTAGCTCAGAACCATCCTAACCTATCCATAATAATTGAGCATGTGGGTGGCTATGCTTTCTTCTATGAGACGCTTGCCGTGTTACAAAATAATAAGAACTGTTATGCGGGGATAGCCCAGACCCGCAGAAAGGATATCCCCTGGTACCTTCCCTTAGAGCGGCTAAATATCTTGATAGAAATGGTTGGGGCAGAGAGAATCATCTATGGAGCGGACTTTCCCTGGAATAATTGTGAAGGGATCCGCACCGATATTGAAGCGATAAATAATCTTGATATACCTTCAGAGAAGAAGGAGAAGATATTGGGAGGCAATCTTGCCCGATTGATAAAGAAAAATGGATAAAATAGGATATGGAGTTATCGGATTGGGGTTTTTTGGTGAGAAGCATACTGAGGTGTTATCAACGATGCCAAATGTGAAGCTATTGGGTGTGTGTCGACGGTCAGTTAAACCATTAAAGGAAATTGCTACCAAATATGGAGTTCCCAATACCTACACCGACTATAATGAACTACTTGCCAATAAAGAAATAGAGGCGGTAAGTATCACCACGATGTGGGATCAGCACCTTGCCCCTACCCTTGCGGCCCTAAAAGCCGGAAAACATGTTTTTCTTGAAAAACCAATGGCCTCAACGGTCCAGGAGTGCAAGGAGATTGTCCAGGCCGCAAAAGCAACGCAGCACTTCTTTATGGTTGGTCACATCTGCCGCTTTAACCCCAGGTATGCGATGGCCAAAAGCGAGATCTCGGAAGGGGCGATTGGCAAAATCGTCTCCATCTACGCCAGACGAAACATCCCGGCGACAGTTAGCGAAGGGGTACTGGGAAAAATTGGCCCGATCATTGGCGATGGTGTCCACGATACCGACCTGATGCTTTGGTACACGGAAGCTAAGGTCAAAACGGTATATGCCAATACGGTAAGCGTCAGGAAATTAGCTAATCCCGACATCGGCTGGACGATGTACCGATTTGATACGGGAGCAATCGGGGTCTGCGAGAATGTCTGGTTTCTCCCGGAGAAAACCCCCTTCCAAATTGACGAGCGAATGGAGATTATCGGCACAGAAGGTTCCATCCATATCCAGGAAACCTCTCCCAATCTCTCCGTCTGCGATAAAAATGGCTGGAGGTCACCCGATACCACCTACTGGCCAATGCTTCATAGCATTCGGACCGGCGCCCTGCGGGAGGAACTCTCCTACTTTGTAAACTGTATCCTCCGGGGTAAAAGACCTACCATCATCACTCCCGAGGAGTCCCTGGCAGCAGTGGAAGCCTGCCTGGCGGCTGAGGAATCTGCCAAAACCAACAAAATCATAAC
>DAOWFY010000093.1 GCA_030637775.1 bacterium
AGACCTATTATGACTATGGAATTTTTACTCCGATTCAGGTCGCCGGGATCACCGCTCTTACAGGCCCCCAGGAATGTGTAAAGGATATTGTCACTACCTATCAGAGAAGAAGGGATATTTTGGTTAGCGGTTTAAACGCCATTGGCTGGAAGGTGGAGAAACCAAAAGCAACGATGTACCTCTGGGCAAAAATTCCCGAGAAATTTCAGAAAGTTGGCTCGATGAAGTTCTCTTTAGACCTTTTAGATAAAGCCGATGTTGCAGTTAGTCCTGGGATTGGCTTTGGTAAGTTTGGTGAAGGCTATGTGAGGTTTGCTTTAGTAGAAAATGAGCAAAGAATCAAGCAGGCGGTAAGAAATATCAAGAAATTTTTAACATAAAAAGGATGATCTCCCGATGAGGATAGCCAAAAGAGTCTTGGAGGTTAAACCCTCCCCAACCCTCTCTATCGCTTCTAAAGCCAAAGAATTAAAGAGAAAGGGGCTAAATGTAATCAATCTTTCTGCCGGAGAGCCAGACTTTGCTACCCCAGATTATATTATAAGTGCAGGAATCTGTGCCTTAAAGGAGAATTTTACCAGATATACCGATATCTCCGGGATGAAGGAATTAAGAGAAGGAATCTCTCAGAAATTGAGAAAGGAAAATGGTCTTACCTACTCGGCAGAAGAAATTATTGTCTCCACAGGTGCCAAGCAGGCTCTCTACAATGCTATTGTGGTGCTCTGCGATCCCGGGGAGGAGGTAATTATTCCTGCTCCCTACTGGGTCAGTTATCCGGAGATGGTGAGATTGGCCGAAGCAGTTCCTGTAGTTTTACAAACCCGGAATTTTAAGGTTGATCCCGAAGAGTTGGAGAGAACAATTACCAAAAGGACAAAAGTCTTTATCCTTAATAGTCCGGCCAATCCGACGGGAGTTATCTACAGAAGAGAGGAACTAAAAGCAATCGCCGAAATTATCATCAAGCACAATATCTGTTGCCTCTCCGATGAGATTTATGAGAGGATTATTTATGATGGAGAAGAACATATTAGCATTGCCAGCTTGAATGATGAGATCAAGAATTTAACCATTCTGATCAATGGTTTTTCCAAATCTTATAGTATGACCGGCTGGAGAATTGGGTATGCGGCGGCAGATAAGGAAATTATAGGAGCAATGAAGAGGCTGCAGAGCCATTCTACCTCCTGTCCGAATTCTATCGCCCAGAAAGCAGCATTGGCTGCACTTGGTGGCAATCAGAGAGAAGTGGAAAGGATGAGAAAAGAATTTGAAGAAAGGAGAAACTTTCTGATAGAGAAGTTAAACCAAATTAAAGAAATTACTTTTCCCACGCCAGAAGGGTCCTTCTACCTCTTCCTTTCTCATCCTAAGATCTCGGACTCCTTGAGTTTTGCTGAAAGGTTATTGGAGGAAGAGAAGGTGGCGGTTGTGCCGGGAATTGCCTTTGGTCAAGAAGGTTATCTCCGTATTTCCTTTACTGCCTCCTTAAGGGAAATTGAGGAGGGAGTGGAAAGATTGAAGAAGTTCCTAAAAAATAAAGGAGGTGATAGATGAATCCCAAGCCAAATCCTTTAATCGGATTCCTTCCTTTAATCATCATCTTTTTTATCTTCTATTTTCTGCTGATTTTGCCTCAACAGAAGAAGCAGAAGAGCCATCGGATGATGCTGGAGGCTCTGAAGCGAGGGGACAAAGTGGTAACCGTCGGCGGTATCTTCGGCAAGATTGTTAATATTAAAGGCGACATCATCACCCTGGAGATTGCCAACCAGGTGAGAGTTGAGGTTGCCAGGAGCGGCATTAGCAGAAAGATACAATAAATTGCGAGACATTACTATCCACTCACTCTAGTAGCAATATGCGTAATTGTGTCGGAATTCTCCCTTGAAGTTGATATGACCACCATTGCTCTCCTTCGGCTTGCGACACAATGGCGAGTGATTAAGCAAGAGTATCAAGGATGTATCGCAATTTAGCTTTCACATTAAGCATGTAGCAAATGGGTAAAGAAACGATTACTATTTTAGAGACGAATCTGGACGACCTTAATCCCCTCTTCTTTGAAAACCTCTTTAAGAGACTTTTTAAGGAAGGTGCCCTTGATGTCACACTCACGCCAGTCTTGATGAAGAAGCAGAGGCCGGGTTATAAACTGACCGTTCTTGCGAAGAAGAATCTTGGCAAAATCATTAAGCTCATCTTTGCCGAGACGACAACCTTTGGTATCAGAATCAGGGAAGAGAAAAGGATTGTTCTGGAGCGCAAGATAAAAAAGATAGCCACAAAACATGGAAAGATTCGGTGCAAGATCGGTCTTCTTCGGGGTGAGATAATGAGCATCTCCCCGGAATATGAGGACTGCAAGAAAGTAGCAGAAAAATTGAAAGTTCCCCTCAAGATTATCTACCAACAGGTAAAAACAGAGGCAGAAGGTGTCTTCCCTGGTAAGTAAGGCTATTTTCGCCCTCCTCCTTATCTATGGTTCTTTGACAATTGGCTGGTTTTCTCGGGTAAAGAATTGGTGCGCCGAGGACAAAGGGAGGGTTTTGATGCACAATACGGTCTGCTATTTAGAGCCACTTATCCTTTGCTTTGCCTTCTGGATTCTTGACCTTTCCAATCTCAAGGTACTTACCCTGCCTTTAGTAGGAGCGCTCATTGTTACCTTTACCTTTATTCCGGCTTTTGCCGGTGCTAACTTTTTGCATCTGGAAAGGAGAGAGAAGGGAAGTTATGTCCTGGGAAGTCTCTTCTCCAATAATGGTTATACCCTTGGTGGTTTGCTCTGCTTTCTTCTCTTAGGGGAAAAGGCCTTTGCGCTTTCCTGCCTTTATGCTACCTTTTTTGCTCCTTACTTCTTTACCTTCGGTTTTTCTCTGGCCGCGCATTATGGTCAGGAAAAAGGATTGAGTATCGGGCAAAATCTGAAAGGCTTTTTTACCGACAGGGTCAGGATTTTACTGCTCTTTGGGATCGGGACAGGATTGACCCTTAATCTCCTTGGCCATTCCCGGCCAGATTTCTTTGCCCGAGCAAATGGGATTCTCGTGCCTTTGGCTACCTTTATTTATATGTTTGCCATTGGTTTAGGTTTAAGATTGGGGAGAATAAAAGATTTCTTCCGGCAGATTGCTTTCGCTTCCTTGATTAAGTTTGTTTACGCCCCTCTTGTGGGGGTTGGTCTTGGCTATCTTTTTGGCTACCACCACATTTTAGGTGGATTGCCTCTCAAAGTAGTCTTTATCCAGGCAATGATGCCCGCTGCTATCTGGTCGGTTATTGCCGCAAACCTCTACGGACTTAATAAAGATTTATCCACGGCCATCTGGATTGCGACAACCTTATTGTTGTTGCCGCTTTTGCCTTTGATTATCTGGATCGTAAAAATTATTTAAATGGTACTGTCAAAAATAAAATGAAAGAATTATGAAAGATAATTGGGAGTATGTACATTCCCAATAGAGTAGTTTTGCTCTTTGAAAATTTAAAAAGATAGAGATGGCTGAAAAGATAGACTATTGGAATTGGAACTTACCCA
>DAOWFY010000132.1 GCA_030637775.1 bacterium
GCTGCTGGCACGGAGTTAGCCGGGACTTCCTTTGGTGGTAATGTCAACCCCGCATCTTTAATAAATAAAGGTGCGCAGCTTCATCCCACTCGACAGGGCTTTACGACCCGAAGGCCTTCATCGCCCACGCGGCGTCGCTGGATCAGAGTTTCCTCCATTGTCCAAAATTCCCCACTGCTGCCTCCCGTAGGAGTCTGGGCTGTCTCTCAATCCCAGTGTGGCTGACCATCCTCTCAGACCAGCTACCCATCATCGCCTTGGTAAGCCATTACCTTACCAACTAGCTAATAGGATCTAAGCTTATCCCTCAGCGACAATTTTTAAATTATCTTTTACCTCAAAGATATGCATCTTCGTGGTCTTATGGAGCATTAGTCCGCCTTTCGGCGGATTATTCTCCTCTGAAGGGTAAATTACCTAGATATTACTCACCCATTTGCCACTTTCCCCCCTTTTTCTTGTCTTGCGACAAAAAAATGAGGTTCGACGTACGACTTGCATGTGTTAAGCACGCCGCCAGTGTTCGTCCTGAGCCAGGATCAAACTCTCAAGTATTTAACCGTTGGCCTCGCAATACACCTCTTTAGTTTTCAAAGAACAATAACAATATGGTATAATTATACTCTCTTAAAAATTCTTTGTCAATAGCAATGCCCATTTATCTAAAAATATTATACCCGAAAAAGAAGCGTTTGTCAAATTCTGCCACTTGACAATTATACTCACTTCAGTGGGAATATGCGTAATTTAGCTTTTAAATTAAGCTTGTAGCAAATGAAAACTGACACAATAAAAACAATCTGTGCTATCTCTACACCATTAGGGGTAAGTGGTATTGGTATCATCAGACTGTCTGGCCCCTTAACCTATAAGATTCTTGACAAAATCTTTGTCAGTAAGAGAAAGGATAAGGTCTCCTCCTTTCCCAGCCACGCTGTTCACTATGGCCATATCGTCGATAACGGCAGAGTTATTGATGAAGTGCTTCTTACAATTATGCGTAGACCGCGTAGTTATACCAGAGAAGATATGGCAGAGATTGGTTGTCATGGGGGCCTCCTCTCCTTAAAAAATGTTCTTCGCCTCTGCTTAGAGCAGGGCTGCCACCTGGCAACGGCCGGTGAATTTACCAAAAGGGCGTTCCTTAATGGCCGGATTGATTTGGCCCAGGCAGAGGCAGTCATCGATATCATTAACTCAAAGACGGAAAGGGGTTTGGAGGCATCCCTTTTGCAATTGAAGGGCCATCTTTCGCAAGAAATTAGGAGGCTTCGGGAAAAGGCTGTTTCTCTTTTGGCAAAGATTGAGGTCTCACTTGACTTTGTTGAGGAAGATCTAAAATTTATTGCTCTTCCCCGGATTAAAGAGGAGCTTATGGAAATAGAAAAGAGGGTAGAGGAGTTACTCAAAGGGGCTGAGAGCGGCAAGATTATCAGTCAGGGAATTAATACGGCAATTATTGGACGACCTAACGTTGGAAAGTCAAGCCTTCTTAATGCTTTTCTAAGAGAGGAGCGGGCAATTGTCACCAAAATTCCTGGAACAACAAGAGATACAATTGAAGAAATAATAAACTTAAACGGGATTCCCTTAAGGATCATTGACACTGCGGGAATCAGGAGGACAACCAGAGCTATTGAGGTAGAAGGAGTGAGAAGAAGTAAGGATTGGCTGAGGAGAGCCGACCTCGTTCTTTTAGTCATCGATAGCAGCCAGTCTCTTAATAATGAGGATTTAGAATTAATTAAAGGGACAATAGAGAGAAAATCAATTCTTATCTTAAATAAAATCGATCTACCCTTGAGAATAAATCTGGAAAGATTGAAAGGTCTGGGCAACGGAAGAAAAATTGTCAAAATCTCGGCCACAAAAAGTATTGGTTTGGAAGATTTAGAGAAGATAATTTATGCTCTTGTTTGGGATGGAAAAGTTTGTTCTTCCGATCAAACCTTAATTATTAATTCCCGGCATCAGGAGCTTCTCTTCTCTGTGGCGAAAAATGTTAAAGATGCTTTAAAAGCTACCGCTCGTGGTGAATCTTCAGAATTTATTGCCCTGGATTTAAGAGAGGGCTTGGAAAATCTCAACAAGATCGTAGGGGAAAATATAACCGATGAGATTCTAAATGAAATCTTCTCTCACTTCTGCGTTGGTAAATAAATGGAATCCAATAGGCGAAGGAAACTTTTCTTATTGATGAGGTGTACTTCCCCTTTATCTTCTAAGAACCTTTCAACATCTTTTTTTACCTTTGTAAAATCTATTCCGACCAAGTGATCTCCAAGAAACTCCCTGAAATTATCTCTATTAACCGGAGCAAAATCACTTTTATGTATCTGATTAATAGCACTGTTCAACAGTCTATAGTTTGGCTCTATTTTCTTGGTGAGATACCATAAAAGGTCATAGAAATCTCTCCCCTTTACATACTTCCGGAAAAAACAAGCGCAGAGTTTGGTAGCATAAAGTGAAGGTAAATCAAAATGGGCAACAGAAAAAATAAAATATCTGTGGATTAAAGAAATTTCTGTTTTTCCACCTTTTGGAGGGTTGCTATCTACTTCAACTCTGATGAATAACCTCTCTCCGGGCAAACTGGAAACATCCAAATCAAAAAGCACACTCTTAAATTTTATATCAATTTGGTGGACCGTCTTTTTATCGTTTTCCTTTGTATCCGCTTCTAAACCATATTGAAATATCTGATTCTTTAAGCTCTGAGAAAATTGTGATAAC
>DAOWFY010000016.1 GCA_030637775.1 bacterium
AGATCCAGGGAGAGAGCGCCGGTAGGAATTGCCTCAATTTCTACCTTTGCTCCTTTCTCTCCTAACTTCATAATTGAGCCCTTACCGAAGTCCTTCTCGATCTGCTCTAAAGCTAAAGATAATGCTCTTTCCTTATCCATTTTAGTCTCCAGTTAATGGAAGTTGCTGTGAGAATCTCAAGAAGTCAATCCCTCCGCATATTGCTACTAAAGTCAGTCTAATTAGCAAGTAGCGCAATTTCCTTTAAACAAGTATAGATTGGTCCTTCTTTTTTAAGTTCACTTTTCATGATATAAAGTTTATTAACAGGAAATGAACAAAATTGATGCTCTTGGAATTTTTCGATTAAACCTTTTAATACTTCGTTCCTTATCATCGGCTTTTTTACCCTGGCTATTGTGAGATGTCCTTGAAATTCCCTTTTATCAGCCGGAAAGCCTCTTTTCTCCAATTCTTCTTCAAGGAGTCCACTAATCTTTCTTAAGTCCTCGGCTCCTTCCTCTACCCCGGCCCAGATAACCCTGGGCTTTTTCATGTCGGGAAAGATACCAATACCTTTAAAACTTATGGAAAATGGTGAAAAAGCCTCTGCAACAATTTGGCAGGTTTCAATTATCTCTTTTAATCTTTCTTCTGAAATTTCTCCCAGAAATTTCAGGGTAAGATGCAAATTCTCTATCTTTACCAGTTTTAAAGGAAGATCGCTATTTCTCAGAAGGTTCTCTGCCAGCAAAAACTTTTCCCTTGCTTCTTGAGGAATCTCTACGCTAATAAAAGTTCGCACTTCCGAGCCTACTTTAACCAGGGCATCATCGCTCTCAATCTTTTCCCCACAACCTCTAAAGGATGAGTATTGTCCTTCCTGGAGAGACTATCGAAAACAGGTCTCCCTGCCCGATTCTCTAAAATCCATTCCCGAGCAAACTCCCCTGATTGAACCTCATCTAAAATTTTTTTCATCTCCTTCTTTACCTTCTCCGTAATAATTCGGGGACCCCGGGTTAAATCTCCATACTCAGCCGTATCACTCACCCCTTTCCTCATCCCCTGGATTCCTTTTTCATTGATGAGGTCAATAATCAATTTTAACTCATGACAGGTCTCAAAATAGGCAATCTCTGGCTGATAGCCTGCCTCGATGAGGGTCTCAAATCCGGCCTTAATTAAAGCGGTAACACCTCCACAAAGCACCGTCTGCTCTCCGAAAAGATCCGTTTCTGTCTCTTCTTTAAAGGTTGTCTCCACGATACCTGCCTTTGCTCCACCAATAGCCTTCGCATAGGCAAGGGCAAGTGAGAGGGCCTTTCCGGTATAGTTCTGGTAGACAGCCACCAAACAGGGAACCCCTTTCTTCTCGATGTACATCTGTCGCACCAAAGAACCCGGCCCTTTGGGAGCAATCATAAAGACATCAATATTCCCCGGAGGAATGATCTGACCAAAATGAATGGAAAAGCCATGGGAGAACATCAAACTGTTTCCTTCCTTAAGATGAGGAAGGATACTTTGTTTAAAGACCTCGGCTTGAATGTGATCCTGAGTTAAAATCTGGATAATATCACTTCTGGCTGCCTCCTCGGCAGCTACCGGTTTAAACCCATCATCTATGGCATTCTGATAGTTGGTGGTTCCTTTTAATTCGCTTACAATAACCTCTACTCCACTATCTCTGAGATTCAGGCTCTGTCCTCTCCCCTGAATCCCATAGCCGATAATTGCCACCTTTTTTCCTTTCAATACCTTTAAGTCTGCATCCTTCTCATAATAGATTTTAGCCATTACTTTTCTCCTTCTCCTCTTATCCCTACCTTCCCTGTCCTGATAATCTCTTTGATTCCAAAGGGTCGCAATAATTTTAGCATCATCTGTATCCGATGAGAATCGCCTACAAGTTCTATAACTACACTTTTTTGACCAACATCAATCACCTGACTACCAAAGGTCTCCACGATCTTCGTAATATTGGCCCGATTAGTAGCATTAACCTTAACCAGAATCAACTCCCGCTCTAAGTGATCGGAACTGGTCAAATCCTGAACCTTTATTACATCGATAAGTTTATTCAGTTGTTTAATGATCTGCTCCAATATCCTCTCATTTCCTCTTACCCCAATAGTCATCTGGGAGACGGTTGGATCTTCTGTCTCAGCAACCGAAAGGGAATCAATATTAAAACCCCGAGCAGAAAAGAGTCCAGCAATCCTGGCTAAAACCCCGAACCTATTCTCCACCGTCACTGAAATAATATGCTGTTTCTCTTCCATTATTGACACGAAGTGTCAGAATGACACAGGAGCTTAGGCTAATCCTCCGATCATCTGATTTAAACTGGCTCCAGCTGGAACCATGGGAAAGACATTTTCTTCCGGTTCAATCCTGAAGTCAATCACCACCGGTAATTTCTTTTCATCCATTGCCTTTTCGATCGCAGGCTTTACCTCTGACTTCTTGCTCACCCCTATTCCTTTTGCGCCAAAGGCATTGGCCACCTTCACAAAATCAGGCCCTCCACCAAGATCGGTATAGGAATACCGTTTCCCATAGAACAGTTCCTGCCATTGTCTTACCATTCCTAAGCAACGATTGTTAAGAATAGCAATCTTTACCGGAATATGGTTGATGACGGCGGTGGTAAGTTCCTGAATATTCATCTGAAAACTCCCATCCCCGGCAATATCAAAGACTACTTTATCTGGGCAGCCAACTTGAGCACCAATTGCTGCCGGAAAGCCGTAACCCATTGTTCCCAAGCCACCCGAGGAGAGAAAGGTACGTGCTCTATTATATCTATAGAATTGAGCCGCCCACATCTGATTTTGACCCACCTCAGTGGTAATTATCGCTTCTCCTTTAGTAAGTCGACAGATTTGCTCCACTACATACTGGGGTCGAAGTTTATGATCGTCTTGATAGGTAAGAGGATATTTCGACTTCCATTCTTTAATTTTCTGATGCCAATCCTCTAAAGAAAGAGGTTTTACTTTTTTAATCAACTCTTCTAAGATGTTCTTGGCATCTCCTACGATAGGGATGTCCACTCTTACATTCTTGCTGATCGCCGAAGGGTCAATATCAATATGAATGACTTTGGCATTGGGAGCAAATGTCTCAATCTTTCCGGTAACCCGATCATCAAACCTTGCTCCAATGGCAATGATCAGGTCCGATTCCATTACCGCATAGTTAGCGTATCTTGTCCCGTGCATTCCCAGCATTCCCAAAGAAAGAGGATGCTCCCCGGGAAAACCTCCCAGACCTAAAAGGGTCATCGTGACGGGAATATTGGTAATCTCGGCTAATTTTCTTAGCTGACTGGAGGCATTCGAGAGAATCACTCCCCCACCGGCATAGATGACCGGTTGTTTACTTTTTTTAATTAAGGCCGTTGCCTTTTCTATCTGAAGGGGATGACCGATCAGCGTGGGCTTATAGGTCCGTATCTTTATTTCCTCCGGATAATGATATTTTGTTTCTCCCTTCTGGACGTCAACCGGCAGATCAATCAAGACCGGACCCGGTCTTCCCGAAGAGGCTAAATAGAAAGCCTCTCTGATTGTTCTGGCTAAATCTTCTACATCCTTAACAAGGTAATTGTATTTGGTGATTGGCCTTGTGATCCCTGTGGTATCTGCCTCCTGAAAGGCATCATTCCCGATAAGGGGAGTAGCTACCTGTCCGGTAATGGCAACCAGAGGAATGGAATCCATATAGGCGGTGGCGATACCGGTAACAAGATTGGTTGCTCCGGGACCTGAAGTAGCAACACAAACCCCTACCTTTCCGGTAGCTCGAGCATAACCATCTGCCATATGGGCCGCTGCCTGTTCATGCCTGGTAAGGATAAACCTCAGTTCTTTTTTATAGAGGACATCGAAAAGCGGCAATACCACTCCCCCCAAAATTCCGAAGATTACCTCTACCTTTTCCCTTTTCAATGCTTCAACTACAATCTCCGCTCCACTCATAGTTCCATTATTATACTACTTTTGTCTGAAAAATCAAAGAGTATATTCGGAATATCTTTCCTTCTCGCTGAAGATACAGCCACAATATTGCTGTCGGTAAAGTCCCATTTTTTTACTTAGCGTAATACCCTCCTTCCAGCCTTCCCGAAAATCCTCATAATAAAAATTTACATCATATTTCTCACCCAATTTTTCCCCGAGCTCCTTAATCAGATTGTGTTGCTGAAATTTGCTATAAAGTAAGGTGGTGGTAAAATAATCAAATCCCCTTTCCTTTGCTGACCTTGCTGCTCTTTCCATTCTCATCTCATAGCAAAAGCTACAACGAACCTCTTTGGCTTCCTCCTTCGCTAAAATCCCTTTTAAAAAATTTTTCAAAGGATAGTCAGTATCGGTAATCAATTTTAGAGAGGTGGCTTGAGCAAAATATCCTGTAGCCATCAGCCTTCTCCGGTATTCCTCGTAAGGTTGGATATTAGGATTGTACCAAAAACCAACAACTTCAAAACCTTCCTCTTTTAGTTTCTGATAAGGGTAACAAGCACAGCCGGCACAACAGATATGCAAAAGTATCCTTTTCATTCCTCTGAGAAGACCTGGGCCTGAAAGGTGTAGAGTTCGGTATCCTTGTCCCTGTAAGCATCTCTGGGAAGGCCGGCCTTATGACTACAGAGATTTTCCAAAAATTCTTCCTTTGTCCAGCCGGTCTCGGTGGCTACCTGCGGCAAAAAGACTCCTTGCTGAAAACCTCCTTTGACAATAACTCCATCCCTGCCGAGTTCTATTTCTTGGTAATCCTTTACTCTTTTTGGAACGGTGAGGACAGAGATTTCGATCTTAATTCCTTTTAATTCCCTTAAGGATAGCGGCGGAAAACGGGGGTCTCCTGTGGCAGATTCAATGGCCATATTGATTACCGCTTCAGCCAACGGTTTCTCCGGGAGAATCATTCCAATGCAACCCCGCAATTGCTCATCCTTCCTTAGGGTAACAAAGACACCCCTTTTCTCCTGCAGTTGGGAATCTCTCACATCCAATTTTAATTTTCTTCTCTTCCCAAGCCAGTTCTCTATTGTCTCGCGCGCAATTTTAAGTAACTGCTTTTGTTGCTCCTCATTCAACATCTCTCCTCCCTTTACTTTTAACTTTAATATCGCTACCGCTCCGTATCCCACCACTCTGCTTTTATCTCCTGTCACATCTCCGGAATTCGCATACTTTAAAATTTTCACCTTATTTGCTCCTAAAGCCTTTGCTGCTTCCATTACCACCATTACTGAACCGGCCCCGCATAATTCGCATTC
>DAOWFY010000075.1 GCA_030637775.1 bacterium
AGCGGTTGGGATTAGCACGAAGAATTGTGCAAAGACAATTGAAAATGTAGTTAGAGTGGTTGACGAGGGATTGAAAAAATATTTTCCCGATAAGGAGGGCTTAATTATTGTCTCCGATGGATTCTCAACAGATAAAACCAGGGATATTGCCGAAGGAATCAAGACAGAAAGTGAAAAGATAGTAAAGCAACAGGAAGGTTCATTAGGTAAAGGGAATGGGGTAAAAACCATTTTTTCATTGAGTAAGGAAAACCAAGCGGAGGCGATTGCTTTAGTGGATGGGGATCTTACCAGTATTAAGCCTGAGTGGATTAAGAGATTGCTTCTTCCTGTCTTAGAAGGAAATGACCTTGTTGTTCCCTTTTACCTGAGAGACAGGTATGATGGGGTGATTACCAACCAGATTGCTTTTCCTTTGACCAAGACCCTTTACGGGGTGAATATCAGACAGCCAATTGGAGGGGAATATGGGCTTTCCTCCCGCTATAGCCAGATCGCGCTTTCCCATAAACTTTTCCCGGCAAAATTCGGTATTGACATCTTCTTAACCACAGTTGCCTGCTGCGAGGGAATGAAGATCGTGGAATCTGTATTAGGAATAAAGGAGCATGAGTCGACTAAAGAATATGAGGATCCGGAGAAACTCCTCGTTCCGATGTTCTATCAGGTTGTCGGCAGAATTTTTGAGTTGATTAGCTACTATAAAGAACATATTAAAAAGGTAAGAGGGATGAGAGAAATCGAAAGGATTGGTGTGATTCCTTCTGTAGCCCCGGCTCGGATCCCGGTGGATAAAGAGGTGCTTTTGACTAAATTCAAGGCAAAATATGAGGAGTTCATTCAGGGAAAGAAGGAAGCAGAGTTTTTGGAGGAATTGCTTCCTTCCTTTGAGAAAATAGACAAGGAAAAGATAGAGAATTTTTCCTTACCTCTTGATCTCTGGGTGAAAGCGGTATATTATTCTATCAACGCTTTCCTTAAAGGAGAAGAAGTGATGAATATCCTGCGTGCTCTCTGGCAGGGCAGATTTATTGCTCTGGTAAAGGAGACCGAAAAAATGGATAACCAGGAGGCAGAAGATTATATCCAGAAACAGGTGGACATATTTGCAAAATATAAATATTTGCTGCGAAAGTCTCAAGAAAGTTAATCTACTAGCACATCCCTACTAAGATAGTATAATTAGTAAATAGCGGAATTTGTTAAAATGAAAACAATAATTTTGGCCGGAGGATATGGCACTAGACTGCAACCAATAACTGCGGAAAGACCAAAATCCTTGCTCCCGGTGGCAGGGAAACCAATTATTGAGTATATCTTATCCGCCACTGAATCTTTGGCGGGTGCGCCACCCTTCATTTCGACAAATAAAAGATTCCTTTCCGCTTTCAGAAAGTGGCAAAGGAATAGTCCTTTTTCTGTAAAGATTATCACCGAACCAACAATGTCAGAAAGCGAGAAATTGGGCACAGTTGGATCTTTAAATTTCCTGGTAAGAAAAAAGAGAATAAGAGATGATCTCCTGGTCATTGCCGGAGACAATATCTTTGAGTTCGATTTAAAGGATTTCGTCAACTCCTTTCAGGATAAATTCCTTATTGCTATCTACGATATTAAGGATAAGGAAAAGATTAAAAGGAAGTATGGCAATGTGGAGATCGATGAAAAAGGAAGAATCATCGATTTCATTGAAAAACCTTCTTCTCCTAAAACAACTTTGGTTAGCACCGCCTGTTATATCTTTCCAAAAAGAGTATTGGACACAATACCGGAATTTTTAAGTCAGACGGAAAAAGGGAAGGATGCGATGGGATATTTCTGCAGTTGGCTGCTAAAGGAGAAAAAAATTCCTATCCAGAGTTTTGTCTTTAAAGATGCTTGGTTTGATATCGGAAGCAGAGTTTCCTATTTAGCCGCGAATAGATACTACCTGAAAGGAGAAAGCTATTCAGGCAAAAAGAGTGAAATTATCAACTCAAAGGTAACCGATAGCATCATTTTTGATGAGGTGGTATTACAGAACTGCGAGATTACCTCCTGCGTTATTGACGATTATTGCCGCATTTCCAACCTAAAGTTAAAAGAATGCCTTATTGGTAAAGGCACCATTATCAAAGGGATTCCAGGTATCCGATGAAACCAGGAATTGCTTTTATTCATTACAGTTGCCCGCCGGTGGTTGGTGGCGTGGAGTTTGTCCTGGAAAGCCAGAGCAAGCTATTTGCGAATAATGGATACAAGGTGAAGGTTATTGTCGGCAAGGGAGAGAAATTCGCTCCGGATATAGAAATAACGCTTATTCCGGAGATTGATTCTACCCATCCTTTAAATCGGAAGGTAAATGAAGAAATAAAGAAAGGAGACTTTAAGGAATTCTATCGGTTAAGGGAGAAAATAGGAAGATCTTTAAAAAAAGAATTGAAGAATTGCAATATCGTGATCTGCCACAATATTCTCTCTATGCCATTTAATCTTGCCTTGATGGCTGCTTTACACCAGCTTATTCCCCGATTAAAGAAAAGATTTATTGCCTGGGTCCACGATTCACCTTTAATTGACCCTACCTACAGGGATTATATTGAGTCTGTCCCGATGGAAAAATATCCCTGGAATCTTCTCACAAAACCTTTGAAGTCGATAGAATATGTTACCATCTCAAAACTGCGGCAAGGTCAGCTTGCTGAGATCTGGGGTTTAAAAAAGAAAAGGATTAAGGTCATTCCTAATGGTGTGGATATCGCCAAATTTCTCAATCTTTCCCCACAAGCGGTTCATCTCTTCCAGGGGTTAAAATTGGGGGATGGTTTAACCATTCTTTTTCCCGCCAGGGTCATTAAACGCAAGAATATTGAGTTAGCAATTAGAATCATTAAGAGTCTTTCGGAAAAAGGGGTAAATCCTAAACTAATTATCACCGGACCTCCCGACCCCCATATTAAAAAAGGAAAAGATTATTTTACTTTTCTTAAAAATCTTGTCAAAAAATTGTCCTTAAAGAAGGAGGTTATTTTTCTTTATGATGTCGTTGACCCTTTTACTAAAAAGCGATTGAAGGTGGGATTGAAACTTCTGCGGGATCTCTATCTCCTTTCTGACCTACTTCTGGTTACCAGTTATCAGGAAGGATTTGGCATTCCCATCCTGGAGGCGGGATTGGTAAAAAGACCTATCTTTACGTCAGATATTGCTCCCTTACCCGAGGTAGGAGGCAGGGAAGTCAACTACTTTAGCCTAAAGGAGAACCCTAAAGAAATTGCCAGGCGGATCATCAAGTTCTCTACCTCTGATCAAGCGTCTCTTCTCTTCAAAAAGATTGTCACCCAATACAGTTGGGAGAAAATCTTTAAGGAAAGGATAGAACCTTTAGTCCTCGGAGAAAAAGATTGATACCAAAGATGATCAGGATAGCCCCGCAAAGGTAGCGAAAGATCTTAAGAGCTTTAGGTGACCTTATTAACTTAGAGGGAAGGGCAGAGGCGAGGGTTCCTAAAAGCAATAAGGGGGAGAAAAAGGTCCCGATTCCAAAGGAGAAAGCATACAATAGCCCTTCAAAGGCGTTTTTTGCGATGCAGCCAATATAGGTAAAAATGGCAATGAGGGGAGCACAGGGGGAAAGTCCGATGAGAAGACCCAGCAGGAGAATGCTTCTGCTGCTCTTTTTCTCAAGATGATGTTTTAAGATCCGGCAGAGAGGTTTTTGAGAACTTCTGAAAAAAATCTCCATTCCGATAATAATTATAAAGATTGCGGTTAAAAAATAGATTACTTGCGAAGAGAAAAAATGGTCGATGGTGCGGAAGGTGATCGTTATTAAAAGACCCAGAAGGGCTACCGCTAAAAGTCTGGCTAAAGAAAAGATAACGGTTATCTTCAGACCGCTCTGCCAGTTGGTTTTGGTTCCAGCAATATAGGGCAGGATGATGGGACCGCAAAAGAGAAGGCAGGGTCCCCAGCCCATAAGAAGACCGGCCATCAACAGCTTGGTTAAATCCGCAGCCATTATTTTCTTCCTGCCTCGTACATCGCAATGATATTCTCTGTGGGGATATCTGGCTGCAGATTATGACTGGGAGCCAAGATAAAGCCCCCATCCTTTCCCAAGGTTTCGATGCGCGATTTCACTTCCTTCTTCACCTCTTCTGCCGTACCTACGGGCAAGGTCTTCTGGACATCGATGGAACCATGAAAGCAAATATCCTTGCCGAATTCCCTCTTTAATTCTTCTGGCGCCATTCCTTTTGCTCTGGTTTGAATCAGATTTAGAATATCAAGACCAATCTCAATAAAGTCCGGGATAAATTCCCTGATAGTCAAAAGGCTCTATCTCGGGCCAGGGGTGGTTCTCTATTTTCTGCGTTCTTTACCTCTGCCAATGGCGATTCAACTACCTCTAAGTAACTACCTTTCCTCCAAGCGATCTTTCTTCTCTTCACTCCCCAGATATCTTTATAGGTTCCATCCGGCAACTTTTGCTGACGATCAGGTTCTTTATGGCTTAAAGAAAAAAGGATTCTTTCCTTGGAATTTTTTTCTTCCATTTAAATTTGATTATACTACAAAGAGGAAAAAATGGAAAAATAAAGAATAATATGGTAAAATGCTTAATTAACAAAATTAACAAAATTGTAGTTGCTCAATTTGCTACAAGCTTAAGCTGAAAGACTAATTACGCATATTCCTACTGAAGTGAGCGAATAGGAAAGGAGCGGAATTATGAGTGAGGAAAAAGAGGAAAGGGTCGAGAAGATTCCTGTAACTTCTCCCTTAAAGGTAATTGACTACCGCACCCTCTCCAAGGGTTTCGGCTGGTGGTCGGCAGCGGTCTTGGTAGAATCCTGGGGAAGGAAGCAGATCGTCTTTTATCTCTGGCAGAGAAAAAAGAAGGGTTGGGCCAGGAAGCAGAAGTTTGCTATCCGCGATGCCCAGCAATGGGATAATTTGGTTGATGCAGCAAGTGATCTTTTGCCAAAATTAGAGAAATAGAAAAAGAAGGTAGCTACAATAGATTGAAAAAAGAACTATTCCTTCCCAGCGTTGGTATTTTTTCTTTGTATATCCGAAAACAATCATCAAAGACATTAAAAGAAGCATCATCGGCAGGATCAGAGATTTTGCTTGTGGTCCTATTAGTAAGGGAGAGATAAATGCGGAGGTCCCTACCACTAAAAGAATGTCAAAGATATTAGCTCCAATAATATTGGCGGCCGAAATCTCTATCTGACCTTTAAAAAGAGCGGTAAGGGAGGTAATCAGTTCTGGCAAGGAGGTACCTAAAGCAATTAGAGAGGCCGAAATTATCAATTCCGGTATCCCTAAGGACGCCGCAATCTTTACCCCGGAGAAGACCAAAACTCTGCTTCCTCCCACCACCAAAGTCGCTCCCAAAATGAAGAAAAGAAGATTTTTTACAAGAGGAAATTCCTTTTTTCTTTGATACTTTTCCTTCACCTTTTTGAAGGAAAACCAGAGATAGGCTACCAGGCAGGCAAGGAGAAGGAGACCTCCTGACCTGCTGATCACTCCCAATCGAGACAAAAGATAGAGAAGAAATCCTGCGGCCAGCATCATCAGCCCTTGCTCTAAAAGAATTTCCCTCTTGATCGCGATGGTAGAAAGGAGTACGCAAAATCCGAAGAGCCCGATATTGCAAACCACCGAGCCCGTCGCATTTCCTAATGCCATCTGAGGATGATTACTTAAGGCAGCAAAGGAGGAAACACACAGCTCCGGAGCCGTTGTGGCTAAGCTGACAATTGTTACCCCGATGAGGCCCTTGGAAATTCCTACCCCTTCGGCAATAGCAACAGCCGAACCTACGAACCAATCTGCACCTTTAAGAATGATAAAAACAGTGAGAGAAAAAATTATTATTTGAATGGTAAGATTCATCACAGCAAAACTATACCATACTTTTGACTTTTATGAGAAATTTACTATAATGTAAGAAGAAAATGAGAAACATATTTGATCGCAGTGACCATTAACTGAACTTTTAAAAATATTGAGGAGGAAAGATGTCTGAAAAAAGAATGGCCAAGACCGCCAATGAAGCAATTGCCGAGGCAATGAGGCAAATCAATCCCGATGTTGTTGCTGCTTATCCCATTACTCCGGCTACCGAAATTGTTCAGATTTTCTCTCAATTTGTTGCCGATGGTAAGGTCACAACAGAGTTTGTTCCGGTAGAGAGTGAGCACAGCGCGATGAGTGCCGTTGTTGGTGCATCTTTAGCCGGGGCAAGAGCAATGACCGCCACTTCCTCCCAGGGTCTTGCTTTGATGTGGGAAATCCTTTATATTGCCTCAGCATTGAGGCTTCCGGTAATAATGCCGATGGTCAACCGGGCCCTTTCGGCACCGATTAATATCCACTGCGATCATAGTGATTCAATGGGGGCCCGGGATTCTGGCTGGATTCAACTCTATTCCGAGAGTGTCCAGGAGACCTACGATAATGTTATTCAGGCGGTCAGAATTGCTGAAAGGTCCTTGCTTCCGGTAATGGTTACTACCGACGGTTTCATCCTTTCCCATTGCCTGGAACTCTTAACGCCTCTCTTAGATAAAGAAGCAAAGGATTTTATCGGTGAATATAGACCTAAAAATTTCCTCCTGGATACAGAGCATCCCTTCACCGTAGGAGCTTTAGATTTGCAGGATTACTACTTTGAGCATAAGCGCCAGGAGGCAGAAGCAATGATAGAAAGTAAAAAAATAATTTTAAAGATCGGGGAAGAATTTGAAAGGAAATTTGGCCGCAGATACGAATTTTTTGAGGACTATAAAGTTATTGACAGCGAGGTTGCTACCGTTGTGATAGGTTCTGCAGCGGGGACAACCAAGGTGGTGGTTGATCAACTGCGAGAGGAGAAAATAAAAGCGGGTCTTTTAAAACTAAGGGTCTTTCGTCCCTTTCCCGCAGAGGAATTAAAGGAGCTATTGAAGAATGTTAAGGTCATAGCAGTTTTAGATAGAGCAGATTCCTTGAATGCTGTCTCCGGTCCGCTTTTTAGCGAAATAAGAAATGCTCTCTACGATCTTGAGGAAAGACCGAAGATCGTTAACTATATCTATGGACTTGGTGGTCGGGATATCGGATTAAAGGAGATTCATTCTATCTACGAAGATCTTGAGGAAATAAACAGAACAGGAAAGATTAAAAGTTTGCTAACTTATTTGGGAGTAAGAGAGTAAGGAGAAAGAATAATGGCAAATTTAAAGGAATTATCGGAAAGGAAGGAACTACTTGTTGGAGGACATCGACTCTGTCCAGGGTGCGCTGCGGGCATCATTGCCCGGCAGGTCCTTCTGGCAGCAAAGGAGCCAGTAGTGGTAGTAACCTCTACCGGCTGCCTGGAGGTTGCTACTACTATTTTCCCTTACTCCGCCTGGAAGGTTCCCTGGTTCCATAATGCCTTTGAGAATGCTGCCAGTACTATCAGCGGAATAGAGGCGGCTTATAGAAGTTTAAAGAGAAAAGGTAAGATTGATAAAGAGATCAGGTTTATTGCCTTTGGCGGAGATGGTGGCACCTATGATATTGGTCTGCAGGCTCTTTCCGGAGCGGTAGAAAGAGGACATCGATTTCTTTATATCTGCTACAATAATCAAGCCTATATGAATACCGGAATCCAGCGTTCTTCCGCCACTCCAAAAGGAGCCAGCACCACCACCGCCCCAGCAGGAACGGTGATTCCGGGAAAAATCCAGTTTCGTAAAGATTTAACTAGGATTATGGTTGCCCATCAGATTCCTTATGCCGCGACGGCAACGGCAGGTAAATGGAACGATCTGATAACTAAGGTAGAGAAGGCTTTAGCTACCGATGGCCCCAGTTTCATGGACATCCTTTCTTCCTGTCGGCTTGGTTGGGGACATCCTCCAGAGCAAACCCTAACCATTGGCAGACTTGCGGCAGATACCTGTTTCTGGCCCTTATATGAAGTGGTTGCGGGAGAATACCATCTTACCTATAAGCCAAAGAAAAAAAGACCAGTTACCGAATGGCTAAAAACGCAGGCCCGTTTTAAACATCTCTTTAAACCGGAGAACAAGGGCTTAATAGATACCATCCAGAATTATGTTGATGAGCAGTGGCAAAAACTTCTCAAACTTTGTGGAGAAGAATAAGCGGTCAAATAGATGATGAACTCCTTATTGATTGGAGCAATTACACTTCTTCTCTTATTTTTAAGTTATAGATTTTATGGGAGAATTGCCGAAAGATTATGGCAGATAAGCCCGGAAAGGAAAACGCCGGCAATAGAGAAAAAGGATGGGGTAGATTATATTCCGGCTAAAAACTGGCTGATTCTCTTTGGTCATCAATTATCTTCAGCCTCTATCTCTTAAGTAAAAACAGACCAGTTTTCTATACCTTGATCCCCGCTCTTTTTATGTTGGCTACTACCATTGCTGCTCTTCTCTATCAGGCAAATAATTTCTTCCGTTCTGAACAATTACTTTTAGGCACCGTTGCCACTATTCTTCTTGTTCTCTCTGCCTTCGTTATTGTAGAAAGTAGTAAAATCATCAGAAAGAGACTTTCATCCTCTCCCCAAATATAGTATAATAAAAGAAGTCCCCGGTAGCTCAATGGTAGAGCGTTCGGCTGTGGTTAGCAGCGCTCAGCAGTAATGCTGAGATGAAAAGTGGGTGAATTCAGGAAAGCCTAACCTTACCTTTAGCGTAAGTACGGTAATCCTGAGCCAAGTTAGCCGATTTTAAGGCGGCTAAAAGGTGCAGAGACTAAAGCTGACGAATAGAATAATGCTTATTAGCGCCCACCTCCAGTACATAGATTTGTGTATTGGATGATGAGATAGTCCATGCCTTATAGAAATATAAGGGAGTTTTTGTAACCGAAATGTCGTAGGTTCGAGCCCTACCCGGGGAGCAATTCTTATTATCCCGAACTAAAAAATCGGGTTTTGAGGGAGAAAATTCATTGTGAATTTTCTCCCTATTTTTTTTGTTTTAGAGCGTAATATGATATAGTATAATATGCAGAAGGGAGAATGAGCTATGGTGAATGGTGTGGATTTATTAGACATAAAAGAAGCAAGTAGATGGGCAAGTAATTATTTGAAACGAAATGTTACAACATCAAATATAGCATATTTAGTTCAGTATGGAAGAGTTAAAAAATACGGAGACAACGGTACTACGCTTGTTAAGAAAAAAGAGCTGATAAAATATTACGAAACTTTTAATGGGAAAAGGGAAGTCCAATGGAGAGCACAGATAGGTAATGATTTAAATTGGGCTCTATCCTTTGATAATTATAAAGAAGCAGAAACAACAAAGCATGTGCATAGGTTGCATCCTTATAAAGGAAAATTTATCCCACAGCTTGTCGAATATTTTCTCGATAGTCACACCGATAAGTTCAAAAGAGATAC
>DAOWFY010000068.1 GCA_030637775.1 bacterium
TGAACGGTGGGGCGCCCTTTCTATTCCCTTCTTCATCAAATCACTGCGCATTCTGCCTCCCTAATTTTAAGGATAGCATTATACTATAAAAACCATTATCTTGACAAGGAACAGTTGAGGGTATAGAAGTTTGAAAAATACCGATGGTTATATTATAATGGATAAAAATAACCCAGTCCCACCTCGTAGGTGGGTAGGGTAAAAATGGAAATTAAGATTGAAGTAATTGAGAAACTCTACAATAACCTTGAGGGAAAGGTAAAAGAAAGGCTCGAGGAAGCGATTGAAAAGATTGTCGCCATCAAGAAGAAAGGAGGAAAACTCGTCGTCGTTACCGGTAGTGGTCCCAATGTCCACGAAGGGGTAACGACCTTAATTGCTGAATTGATCAACAAAGGAATTGTTGATGGGGTATCCACCAGCAGTGCGGTGATTGCCCATGAGATGGCCGGTTCCTTAGAAAAGGTTAAAAGGTTCGACGGAGTAAGATTTGGTTTTAAAAGAGAAAAACTTCCTCTGGATGGAATCTTTGAAGTTGCAATTATGGATGAGGATTACTTAAATCAGATTAAGAAAGAAATTACAATTGATGAAGAACTGCTTAAAAGGATGCTCGCGGCTGATGGCAAAATTATCATTAAGGTGGCCGGGAACGTGGCTTACCCTACGGGGCTACGCACAGAAAAGTTGGCCAAAGAAATAGAGTCTATCGCTAAGAGAAATAGTCTCCCCTTAGAGGAAGTGGCTGGGACGGGAGCGGATATCCATACAATGATTGGCGCTGGTTTCAGAAAGAAGATACCGGTTCTTGTTTCGGTACCACAATTGATTGGTGGAGGAGCAGTAGGACTGGCTATTGGCGATTCTATTTCTCTTACCGAAAGAACAAGAAGAATGGCAAAAATGTTGTCTTCTGCCGAGATTATTATTGAATCGGCTTTAGCTCTTTCTCAGGAGATTCATGATGGTCCTTTCGAGCTTACTACCGGGCACGGAATCTGGGCCGATTGGCAAGGAGAAAAGACCTATTCCTTGAAAGAAAAAACGATTGTTCGGATTGACCTTGACCCCAACTTAGAGAAGGCTTGGCAGATGGAAAGAAAGACTGGAATTGTAGCCGAGGCAATCGATAAGGGATTACCTAAAACAAAGGTAACCAAGGTTCCTTTCCGGATGGAGATGAGTGGTTTCTCAAGACTGCCTCATTCTATTCCCCTCATTGGAGATATTGGTGAAATCTGGCCAATCATTGCTTATCGGGTGGCTAAAGAACTGAATATCAATTTAGGCTTTATCTCCTATAAGCAGACTCTTCCTGAAGGAATGGAGATGCGGGAATGGATTGTAAAAAATGTGAAAGCGGTAAACAGAGAAAAAATTTACCAGCAGCTTAAATGAAGATTTTGGTTCTCTCCGATGGTATCCGAGGAAACTTAAATCAGTCCTTAGGGATTGCCGAAAGAATTGAAGGAAGCGAGAGAATAAAGACTATTGAACCAGAATATAGAGGTCCTATTTATCGACTAACCGGAGGAAGAAAAGGCAGATATAAGTTTTTAGCAAAAATCTGTGCCCTCCTCTACCCTCTTCTTATTCCTAAATTAACAAATTTCTATCTAAAGATGATACTTACCAGTAGCTCCTACCGGAAATTATTCGACCATTCAGCCGATTTTGTTATCTCGGCTGGCTCAACAATGGCGCCATTAAATCTACTTCTGGGAAGAATTTACAAGGCAAAGAAAATTGTTTGTATGAATCCTCCCATCCTGGGGACAAGATATTTTGATCTTGCCATTATTCCCGAACATGACTACAAGAGAATACGTTTCTTAAAGAAGCCAAAAAATCTTTTCATCACTATTGGCGCTCCTAATAGAATTAATCTTAAAGCTCTTAAAGAAGAGGCGGAGAGATTGAACAAAAGGATACAATGCCAGAGCAAAGTAAAAATAGGCATTCTTTTGGGAGGAGATGATCAAAACTACCATATCTCAAAGGAATGGATAAAGGTCTTCTTAGAAGAGATGAAAAAATTTACAGAAAAGGTAAATGGTGATATTCTTTTAACCACAAGCAGAAGGACCTTACC
Organism: bacterium; assembly: GCA_030637775.1. Lineage (GTDB taxonomy): Bacteria > Ratteibacteria > UBA8468 > UBA8468 > UBA8468 > DAOVGU01. The sequence goes on from DAOWFY010000068.1 coordinate 2,093, forward strand.
CGAAGTAGAAAAAGCCTGCAAAGAAATGCTTTCTTCCTGGATGAGATGCAAACTTTCAGTTATTGCCAACGAGACAGGAGAAAATCCTGTCCGAGGAATGCTTGGGTTGTGCTCAATTATCTTTACTACCGAGGATAGTATCGCGATGAGTTCAGAGACAGCAAGTTCCCCGGCAACGACCATTGTGATAAAAGTAGAGAGAAAAAATAAAAGGCATCTTGTCTTCGATGAAACGTTTAAAAATCTTTCTCAAGATGGATATCTTCATCTTATTTCCTTAAGGGAATTACCAAACCTTTCCAAAATTGCCTTACAACTTCTTTCTCAACCCACCAAAATATTAAATGAGACCGAAAAGGCCGCCGAAGCAGTAAGAAAACTGATGAGATGAAGGTAATTGGAGTGATTCCCGCCAGATTTGACTCCACCCGATTTCCGGGGAAGGTATTAGCCGACCTCTGGGGAAAACCGATTATCCAACATGTCTACGAAAGGGCAAAAAAAGCAACCTCGCTGGATAAGTTAATCGTCGCCACTGACAATCAGAGAATATTAAAGGCGGTGGAAAATTTTGGCGGAGAGGCGGTACTCACCTCTAAAAGACCTCGTACGGGAACGGATAGAGTCTGGGAGGCGGTGGAAAATATCAAGGTAGAGGTAGTGGTGAATATCCAGGGGGATAATCCTCTCTTACATCCTTCAATGATCGATACTCTTGCCTCTGCCATCCTTTCGGATTCTCATTTAGTTATGGCCACTCTTAAAAAGAAGGTGACAGATCGGGAAGATTTTTCCAATCCTAATGTAGTAAAGATAGTGACCAATAAAGAGGGGTTTGCTCTCTATTTTTCCCGTTCTCCCATTCCCTATCAAAAGGCTCCCTTCTATTTTTTTAAACATATTGGTCTCTATGCCTATCGCAAAGAATTCCTTTCTATCTTTACTAAATTGCTTCCTTCCTCTTTAGAGAAATTGGAAGGTCTTGAACAACTCCGGGCTTTGGACTATAATTATCAAATCAAGACAATCGAAACTGAGTATGATACGATAGAGGTAGATACACCGGAGGATTTAGAAAAGATCAAAAAGACCTGCTTGCCGGCAGGCAGGTGAAATGAATATGAAAAGAATCATCCCTTGTCTGGATATCAAAGAAGGCAGAGTGGTAAAGGGAGTACA
>DAOWFY010000102.1 GCA_030637775.1 bacterium
GCAAGACGAAGTGCGAAGAATTTATGAAGTTAGCAGGAGCGGGCAGAGTTGATGAGGCATTAAAGAGGCTTGAGCCGTTTTGGCCCTTCAGTAGCGCCGAATTTGCTCAAGTCCAGCTCCAGACCACTAAACAGATGGGATTGGTTGAGCCGCGGTTTGGGAAAGCGGTTGGGTATGAGTTTGTTAGAGAAGAGACAATCAATGATACGGTGCTGAGGCTGACTTATATTCAGAAGTGTGAACGACATGTTATACGGTGGGTATTCATCTTCTATAAGCCAGGTGAGAAATGGCTTTTGAACAGCTTTTCCTGGGATGACAAAATCGCACAACTTTTTGATTGAGGAGCACCTTGAATTGGGCGAAACCAACTAAAAGGAATATCCCTGAGAAACTGACCAGATTGTAAGCTTCCATCCTCTTCTCTCGATTTATTCTACATCTTTTGAGAAGGTTGCCAGATTAAGATAGGAAGTAATCTCTGAAAGGCGGCTTTTGGATTTCCCCCTTTTTTATGGTAAAATACTTCGTTCAGGGTAGGTACCGAAACGGTTAAACGGAGCAGACTGTAAATCTGCCGGCGATGCCTTTGGAGGTTCGAATCCTCCCCTGCCCACAAGGGTATCTTGAAGAGGATTCGAAAGGAGCCTGTTTATGAACTGCGACGAAGAGGAGCAGTGAATAGGCGGGGGGCCGACCCGAAACGATAGTGGAGGGCGCCGAATCCTCCCCTGCCCACTGCGGGCGTAGTTCAGTGGTAGAACGTCAGCCTTCCAAGCTGATCATGTGAGTTCGATTCTCATCGCCCGCTCGATTAGTTATGAAAGTAGAATTGAAGGAATTGAAGGGGTGCGGGAGGGAACTGAGGATAGAGGTTGAGAAGGAAAAGGTAGAAAAGGAATTTAAAAACCTCTATTCTAACTTAGAAAGAAAGGCCGAAATTCCTGGATTTCGTCCGGGAAAGGTTCCGACAAGCGTAATTAAAACTCGTTTTAGCGAAGAGATTAAAAGGGAGGTTTTTGATAAATTAGCTCCATCTTCTTGCTTTGCGGCAATGAAGGAAAAGGATATCTCTTCAGTTATTGCCCCTATTATCTCCGAAATTAACCTTAAAGAAGATACTCTTTCTTATAAAGCTTACCTCGAGGTAGCCCCGCAAGTAAATTTGGGAAATTACACCGGCCTGGTAATCAAAAAAGAGAAGAGGGCTATTAAGAAAGAGGAGATTAATAAAGCATTGGAGGAATGGGCAAGGAGAGACCCCAAAATTAGCCAGGCCGCACTTAATTTAGAAGAAAGAAAGGCTCTAAAAGAGAGGATAAAAAAACAATTGGAACTTCAGGAGAGTTTAGGGGAAAGGAAGGAAGAGGAAAGAGAAATCTTGAAACTCCTAAGGGAGAATAGCAATTTAGAGGCTCCCTCCGTTTTTGTAGCCCAGCATTTGCAGAGCCTGGTTAGAGAGAATTTATCTAAATTGGATTTAAAGGGCAAAACAGAAAAAGAGGTTGAGAAAATTGCCCGGGATTTAGAGGAGAAATTAAGGAATGGGGTCAGGGAGGAGGTAGAATTCTTCTTCATTCTAAAGGAGATAGCGAAGAAGGAGAAGATTGAGGTGAGTGAAGAGGAGTTAAAGGAGGCGATTAGTGATATTGCCAAACTTAACAAAGGGGAGCCGGAAGAGTTGAGGAAAAGACTGGAGGAGACCGGAAGATTGGAGGAATTACGAAATCAGTTGAGACAAAATAAGGTTTTGGACTTTGTAAGGGGAAGAGCCAAAATCCTCTGGAAACCGGAGAAAAAGATTGTTTTAGCCTAAATGTATCAGAAGATATTGGAGATTGTCGAGGAGGAGATCGATTTAGAAAATCTGAAGAGGACGAGTAATCAGATAAACAACTATGAGAGGAATTTCTCCTATAAAGATTTCCATAAATCTGCCTCTTTTTGTTTTAATAAATTTAGGGAATCAGGGATTTCCGAGGTTAGAAAGATTACTCTTCCCTCCGATGGAAAGACAACCTATCTCGACCATATTATGCCCGAGGCCTGGGATATTGAGGATGCCATCTTGAAGATAGTTGAGCCAGAAGTTCCGGAGCCGATTTTAGCCGACCATAAAAAGGAGGCGCTCTGTGTTGCCAATAGGTGCGCTCCCACACCAAAGAATGGGGTAATTGCTGGAGTGATAAGCGAAGAGGGGATGAAGAACGGAGCAGATATAAAAGGGAAAATAGTCTTTATCCAACATCACCATCCCAAGACAATAAGAAGGGAAGTAATCAAAAGAGGAGGGCTCGGCATTATCTCCTCCTATTCCGAAGGTTATGCAGACCTTCCCGATGGCACCTGGTGGATAAATGGATGGGGCGGAGGACCAGGATGGTATCATACCCAGGAGGATAAAAAAATCTTTTGTTTTTCTCTACCCCCGCGAAAGGGAAACTATCTGGCAGGACTACTCAGAGAAGGCAGGGTGAGGGTAAAGGCTCTGGTAAAAAGTAAGATTTACGATGGTTCTATTGATACAATCACTGGTCTTCTCCGGGGCCAAAAGGATGAGGAGGTTTTGCTTTTAGCCCACCTCTACGAGCCATTTCTCAATGACGATGCGATCGGAGGAGCCGCTTTGATTGAGATCTCCAGACTATTAAGTAGCCTGATAAAGAAGGGAGCTCTTGCCCCTTTAAAAAGAGGAATGAGATTTTTAATCTCGCAAGAAAGGCATGGCTTTGTGCAATTTTTTCAGGAGAAGGAAAGGAGAGGAGGGATACTTGCGGCGATAAATCTTGATACAATCTCCTGTGATTATCGAAAGGTGGGCTTTCCAATCAATGTGAGAATGAATCCAGCCAGCCAACCCTTTTTTGGAGATTTGCTCCTGCAAAATATGGCAAGGTTTTCTCTGCCCCCTTCTTATCCTTACAGAATAGAGAGAGGAAATTTCTCCGATGATACCTTTATCGCAGACAAGACCATTGGGATTCCTGTCAATTGGCTCTGGATAAACCCGGGGAAATACCACCATAATTCTTTAGATGCATTTGATAGAATCACTGATTGGAATTTATCCAAAAAGATAATTGCTCTCATCACTACCTATACCTATTTTTTGGCGGTAGCGAGCAAAAAAGAAATTTCCTATTTGAAAAACCTTCTTTTAATCGAAGCAAAAATAAATATTTTAGAAGAAAGCGGAAGATTAATTAATGATATTTTCAGAGAGAAGATTAGCCAGGAGGAGGCTACAGCAAGATTAAACTTCACATCTTCCTGGCAGAAAGAAAGGATGCTCTCTTTAAAGAAATTAAATCCGAAGGAGGAAACTAAAGGCTTAGAAGAGGAAATAGAAGAAATAACCGAGGGAGAGAAGAAGAAAATTTTATCCTTACCTATGCAAAAAGAAAAGGCTGCAACTGAAAAAAAGAGCGGTTTAACTGAGAAGGAAAGAATCGCCGAAAATATGATTATCGGGAGGAGGGGTGTCGGCTTCCCCTTCTCTTTAGCGAGGGTGCCTTATGAGCAAAGGGTAAATAAACCAGAACCAGAGATAGCTGATAGCGCACTGAATTGGGCAGATGGGAAAAGGGACCTCCTGCAAATATTTAGACTGTTAAATCATGAGTTAGAAGAGAGATTAACCGAAAAGAAAATCGCAGAGTTAATAAAATACTTTATCTTTTTGGACAGGTATGGCTATATGAGGATTCATTATAAGGTTAAATTAAAAAAGGAAGAGATTAAAAGAGGCTTAAAGAAATTGGGGGTTAGGAAAGGCGACAAACTGATGGTGCATTCTTCCCTCTCGGCTCTTGGCTACGTGGAAGGTGGAGCAAAAGCGGTCTGTTCTGCCTTAATGGAAACCGTCACCGAAAAAGGGATTTTGATGATGCCTACTTTTAACCACGACATGCCATTTCGGAAAGGAGCTCCGGGCTATTATAGCCCGGTAGAGACACCCACAACCGATGGTATAATCCCCGATACATTCTGGAGAATGAAAGGGATTTATCGCAGTTTAAATCCTACCCATCCTTTTGCCGCCTGGGGCAAGGGAGCAAAAGGATATATAGAGAATCATCATAAGGTTACTACTATGGGAGAAGGCTCCCCCCTCCATTTATTAGAAAGGAATGGCGGGAAGATTCTCCTCCTTGGGGTAGATTATCGCCCTAATACCTTTCACCATGTGGTTGAGATGACAAACAATGTTCCCTGTTTGGGAAAAAGAACGAGGCAATATCCGGTGAAACTGAGAAACGGAAAGACGGTCAAGCTGCGTACCTGGAGCTGGCGGGAAGAGAGTTGTCCGATAGATGATAATGCGCAATATGCTGAGGTAATGATAAAAAAGGGATTAGAAAAACGAATAAGGCTCGGGATTGGTGAAGCGATACTTTTTGAGATGAGCGATTGCCGCAGAGTAATAGAGGAGTTGCTGAAGAGAGGAATAAAGGGCTTTCCCGGTTGTAAAGGTTGCAAGATACGGCCTAAAATATATCCGGCAACGGTTAAAGTCCAATTTAAAGAATTAAAATGAGGTACTGTCAAAAATAAAATGAAAGAATTATGAAAGATAATTGGGAGTATGTACATTCCCAATAGAGTAGTTTTGCTCTTTGAAAATTTAAAAAGATAGAGATGGCTGAAAAGATAGACTATTGGAATTGGAACTTACCC
>DAOWFY010000019.1 GCA_030637775.1 bacterium
GGGTAAGTTCCAATTCCAATAGTCTATCTTTTCAGCCATCTCTATCTTTTTAAATTTTCAAAGAGCAAAACTACTCTATTGGGAATGTACATACTCCCAATTATCTTTCATAATTCTTTCATTTTATTTTTGACAGTACCTACCTTTTTTCTTTGTTCTTCATCACCTTTTAAAAATAAATTTTGGTTTTATCACCGCAATAAGGCAAGGGAGCAAAACCAATGCGCCCACCATATTAAGAAGCAGCAGGGAACCCAAGAGAATACCCAACCTTGCCTGCAGCCTGATGGCGGAAAAGGCCCAACAGAAGACCCCTAAAGCCATAATGGTTCCGGTAAAGAATACCGCCTTTCCCGAGGTAATGAGAGATACACGGAGAGCATCCGAGAAAGAACTTGACCGCTCCTTTAATTCCTGCGAGAGCCGGCTTACCACATAGATGCCATAATCAACGCCTAACCCAATTCCCAAGGCGGCTACGGGTAAAGTCTCCACCGTAAGACCGATCCCTAAAAAACCCAACATTCCAAAGGTTAATAACAGGCTAAATGCTAAAGGCAAGAGAAGCAAAAGTCCGCCGATGATCGAAGAATAGGCAAGACTAATGCAGAGAAAGACCAGGAATGATACCTGAAGGATACTGTAAGGTAAGGTTTTGGCAATAATCTCGTTTACCGCTCCCAAAATCCCCACGTCTCCTCCCGCATAGCGAAACTCTACATTTTCCGTTTGATGATATTCCCTAATCCACTCTTTAGTAGCGTTAATGATTTTCCTTATTGTGCTGGCCCGATGGTCCTTCAGATCCACTTTGATATTGGCATATTGAAAGTTGGGACTTACTACGGGATCAAAGTCGCCGGGAAAGCCGGAAACAGAGTAGAGAAAAAGGTATTCGGCGATAGTCTTATCATTCTCGGGAATTACCAGATACTCCGGGTCTCCACCCCACATCGTAAAATTAAGACCTTTAATATAATCCACCAAAGAAAAGCTATGTCCTACTTCCTTTACCTTTTCCTTTAAATATCTCTGTAAGGAATCCATCTCCATCAGAACCTTACTATTTACCAAAGAGTCCTCTTTTTTCCCCTCCACAAAGACATAGTAAGGATTAGAGCCGGAGAAGTTGGCATTGATTATCCTTTCGGCAACATTATAGGGGCTATCCGGATAGAGAGTCGCTGAGCCCGGTTCATTATCCCCGACCACAATTTTGGAGCTACCGATTATCCCAAAAAGAGCCAGGAGCAAGAAAAGTCCGATTACCACCCTTCTTGCCGATCTCCTGCTAGCAAGTCCTGCTATTTTTCCTAAAACTTTATTGATGATATTAGGTTTTTCTTCCCTCCTTACCTCTATTCTTTTAGGAGGGGGAAGGAGGGAGAGACAGGCAGGGATAAAGGTTACGGTAGTAAAGAAGATACTTAGCACCCCTGTTCCCGCCGCAATGGCCATACTCTTAATGGTAATCAATGGGACTACCAATAAAGAGAGAAAACCAAGACCATCGGTAATCAGGGAGATAGTTGCGGGTATAAACAGGGATTGGAGAGTCTGCCGGGCAGCTCTCCTCCTCTCCGGTAAAATCTTTACCTCCTCGTAATAGCGTTTAATAAACTGGACGGAATGGCTCGTCCCAAGGGCTAAAATCAAAAAGGGCACCAAAATGGTAGCCGGGTCAAGCCTATAACCGGAAAGCGCCAGAACTCCCAGTCCCCAGACCGTAGCCATTAAGGCAGAAAGCAGAGGCAGGATAACTCCTCTCTTTGACCTGAAGGCAAGGAAAAGAAGCAAAGGAATTATCATCAATGTTATGAGAAATATCTTAAGCATCTTGGGAAGGTAGAAATTGAGCCATCCCTCTAAAACCGGCCTTCCGGTGATATAAATTTCGTTATTCTCATCTCTCTCTGAGCGCACAATCTGAGAAAGTTCCCTGAAGATTCTTTCCGAGGATAGTTCGGATTCAAAGTCAGCCTGAATCAGGGTGCTCTTGAAATCCTTTGATACGACAGGACCATAGAGCATAGGATTTTTCAATATTGCTCTTCTCAACCTTTCCATGCCTTGCCACGTTTCTGGCACCTCCGACATTAACCTTTCTACCTTGAAACCATCGGCAGTTGCCTCCACTCTCTTAATCTTTCTCGCCGAGAGTGATACTATTCTTCCGGCATTTATTCCGTCTAAAAGATAAAGATTGTCGGTAATCCGATGTACCTTATTCAGCGTGGACCGGTTAAATATATCTCCTTTTTTCACCACGAGCGCGATTGAGACCTGATTTAGTCCCCCAAAGATATAATTTAATTGTTTTTGCACCAGGATGTAGGGATGTTTCTGAGGAGCAAAATCACCAAGATTGGTCTGGATTTTCAGGTCTCTTTGAACGTAGAGAAAAAAGAGGGTAAGAGAAAAAGAAATAAGAATAAATAATATCCGGAAGCGAATGACAAATTCGGCGAATTTTCGGGAAATATTTTTTATTTTAACTCCTCCTTTCTAATCTTTCCACTGCTTGTGTGAGGTAAGGAACCTCTGAATTCTACTATATGGGGAATTTTGAAGTGAGTAAGCCGCCTACGGCAATAGTCAATAATTTCCTGGGGTTCTGCTTTCTCCCCTTCTCTTAAAACCACTACCGCTTTCACCACTTCACCTCTGAGTTTGTCGGGGATACCGACTACTGCCACCTCCTTTACCTTAGGGTGGCACTGAATAACGCCCTCCACCTCAACTGCATAGACATTTAAACCGCCAACAATGATTACCTCTTTTGTTCTGCCCATAATGTAAAGATAATCCTCCTCATCAACCTTTCCTAAATCTCCGGTATAAAACCAGCCATCCTTAATCACTTCTGAGGTCAATTGTGGTTCCTTGTAATAACCATCCATTACCACCCAACCTTTAAAAACAACCTCCCCTACCTCTCCTGTTGGCACCTCCTTGTTACTTTTATCAAAGATTTTCATCTCTATCCACGGAGGAGTTTTTCCCACACTCCCTAACTTTATTTTATCTAAAGGATGCATGGTATTGGGAGGAGCGGTCTCAGTGAGACCATAGCCGGAGAAAAGTTTCGCCTGAGGACAGGAATGAGCAAATTTTACCAGAAGACCCGGACTGCTTGGGGCGCCAAAAACCGCTACTGCGCGTAGACTCTTCAGATTATAGGTCTCAAACTCCTTCATCTGCAGAGTTGCGGTAAACATTGAGGGAACAATGTGAAACCAGGTTACCTGATATTTCTCGATATTTTTTAGGAATTCCAAAGGAGAAAAAACTCTCATCAAAACTAATGTCCCTCCATAAAAGATGCAGACCTGCAGATAAACCAAACCCGCACAATGAGAGAAAGGAATTGGACAAATTTCAACATCCTTCTCAGTGAATTTAGGAAAATAGGCAAAAATCTTTGGAGCAGCATCCAAATGCCGATAGTTCCAGACTACTCCTTTCGGAGTACCGGTTGTTCCAGAAGTATAAAAGATAGTAGAGGTTTCCTTTTCATCAATCTCTATCGGAGAGAGTTCATCAGACTCCTCTTTCATAATCTCTTCAAAGGATAGAAAATCACCCTCTTGAACAGTAATAATATTTTTTAGCGAGGAAACCTTCTCCAGGATATTATCTAAAGAAAATTCTTTAGGAATCCGGCTGATGAGCAAAGAGGTCTTGCTATGATTCAAAAGAGGAATGAGTTCCGTTTCCTTTAAGCGAGCATCTAAGGGAACTACCACTGCGCCAATCTTATAAACTGCAAGATAACCAATAGCACACTCCAGAGAATTAGGCAGCCAGATACCTACCTTATCCCCTCTCTTAATTCCAGACCTGATGAGAGCATTGGCTAACCTATTAGTCTTCTCCTGCAGTTCTTTAAAGGCTATGGTCTGACCTTCAAAGATTATTGCTGCTTTCTCTCCATATTTCTCTGCCGTTTTCTTCAATACCTTACCTACATTCATTTTTCTTTATCTCCTTTTTTCTTTGTCTCCTTTCTTTTAGTAAAATTTAAATAGTTAAATTTAACTATAACATACAAAAAAATAAAAGTCAAATGACCCCAAAGGGTCATTTTTTAAAATCTTTGAGTTCTGTGTTAAGAATGATGAATTTGCCTTCGGCTCTGGCGACAAGCGTGCCATCTTCAAACTTAACCGAAGCCTGGGCTTGAACTAATTTAGAATGTTTTCCAGTGGCTATTGCCTCCAGAATTATTTTTTTACCGGTGGGAACCGGTTTAAAAAAACGAATCGTTAAAGAAACGGTTGGGGTATCCTGCCCCGGGCTAATTACCGTGTGGGCAAGATGAACCATTACCTCATCGAGTAAAGCCGAGACAATTCCCCCGTGAAGTATCCCTTTAGGCCCCTCATGCTCCCTTTTGGGTACAAATTCTCCGATTATCTTATCCTTATCTCTTTCAACAACAGCATGTAAACCAAGCGGATTGTTCTTTCCACAGACAAAACAATAATCAATATGTTTTATTGGCATATTTTTTCTCAACCCCCTCCTCTATTTTCCCCTCCCTCGAGGGGAGGGGTGAGAGGGAGGGTGATAATTATAAAGTTTTTTTGTTAATCGTAGCAATCAATTTTGAAGTAAATCTAATCTCGGCATTAACAGTATTCAAACTATGTTCAGCGATGGCGAGAAGGTGGTAGGAAGAATTTTTTTTCTCTAATGATTCTTTGAGATTCTTCGTCCAAATTCTTATCTTCCTTAGATTAGCTAATCTATTCTCCAGTCTTCTTGTAGCAATTGTCGGTTTTACGGAGGGCAAGAAATAGAGGGAAAGGTCAAGATTAAGGTAAGGTCGCTGGATGATCAGAAAGTTTTTGTTAAGCAACTTATCAAATTCCTCCTTCCCCTTCTCCGTCAGAGAATAGACATATCTTTCCGGTCTTCTTCCAATTTTAGTTCTCTTTCTGGTGATGAAATTCTTTCTTTCTAAATTTTTAAGGGGATAATAAATGGAGGTGGTAATCACCGGGGTATAGAGAGACATCACTTCGGCGATATTCTTCTTAATCTCATAGCCATGCTTGGAACTATCCTTTAAAAGCCCCAAAATAATTAAGTCCTGTCTTATCATCAGTAGGGGGGTCAGGTCTCAACATTTGACAACTCATCATACATTTTGTCAAATGTTGAGACCTGACCCCTTTCTATCATTTAAACAGAAAACCGAGAGTATAGGCTAACCCAAGACTGAGAAGCAGAGTAAGAATCCAACTAATAAAGATAAGGAAAAGAGTAATTTTATTGACGGTTCTTGCTCCCCGGGCTAAACCCACACCCGCTACCGCCCCAACCATTGCCTGAGAAGAGGATACCGGAACACCCAACTGCGTAAAGAGGTGAAGGGTAACTGCTGTTGATAAAAGAGCAATCAGTCCGGAAAAGGGGTCCAGGGGAGCAATCTTCTTTCCTACAGTAAAGATGACATTTTTACTATAGGTAAGAACACCTAAGGAGATACTCGTTCCTCCAATAAATGTTGCTAAAAATGGCGAAAGAAGACCGGCGGCAACAAAGGTTCCGGTGGTATTGGCAACATTATTCGCCCCCAAGTTATAGGCCGCATAACAACTGATAAGCACGCAGGAGACTTTTGCCACAGAATTAAAAAGCCCGAGATTCTCTATTTTCCTTTGATAGAAATAACGCAAGAAAATAAAAAGAAGATAGGAGATAAAGACCGCTCCCAAGGGAGTGAGTAGCCAACAGATAATGATTTCGGTTAATTTATGAAGGTCAATGCTCATCCGGTTTAAGAGTCCGATGCCAACGATGGAACCGATTATTGCCTGGGAGGTAGAAACCGGAAAACCCAACCAGCTCATAAGGTTTACAATAATGCCGGCAGCAAGGGTGGCGATAAAAGCGCTCTTCAAAGTTAAAACAGTTACTCCGCTTACCGTGGGGAAACATTTTCTTCCTTCCAAAATGGCTCCCAAAAGGATAAAAATGGAGGCAAGAACAACCGCCCGCCGATAGTTGATAAGACCCGAGGTAACAGGAGGGCCAAAGATATTGGCCGCATCATTACTTCCCAATCCCCAGCCAAGATAAGCTCCGGGAAGAACCCTGAACATCTCTTAGATTCTCCCCTTGATTGCTAAAACTTCCAGCCTATCGGCCGCATCTTCCGTTCGATCGGAAATATCGCATATCTTGGCTACCAATTGCCGAAGCAGTATCTTTCGCGCTAACTCCAGATCGGCGGAAAAGACTCTTCTGGTTAATTCTTCCTCTTTTTGATCAACCTCCGCCTCCTTGACATTTACCTTCTGCACCTGCTCTAAAGTGAGGGAGAAGTCCTTAAAGAGATGGATAAAACCTTCCTTTAAAGGTTGAAAACATAGGATAGAATCTTTAACAACTTCTTTAAAAGACGGTTTTAAATCATCGGGAATATCCGGCGTTTCCAGCATAATGAGGTCACAACAGGATTCTGCTTCATCGGCAATCTTATCAATAGCCTCAACAAGGTTTAAGAAGCCTTCTCGCATCAAGGGCAAAAATGCCCCTTCAAATAGCCCCTTAGCAATTTCCCGGCGAAGGTTATCCGCCTCCGATTCCGCTTTGTCAACCTGCAAAGCAAAATCTTTTGCCTCTTCTCTCCTACCATCCAGATAAGCACCAAAGGTCTTTGCCATTTCATTCAAACAGAGCTCGGTCTTTCCTAAGTGTTCTCTTGCCAAATTAACACTTTCTTCTTCTCGTTTCCTCATTTTTTTCTTCTCCTCGTTTTGTCACCATTTCTTACGTCTAATATGTCTAAAGATGTTGTTATGAGTATCTACTTCAACAAGGAATCCCTTATCTGCCTCTTGTCTATACGCTCCCCTGTAATTCTTGGTGATATTGAATTCCCAATAGCTATCAGTTCCTTCAATTTTTTTATGTCTTAATGAGGGATGTCTTTCATTCTTGATAAGCATATCAATAGCCCAATAGAGTTTTTCTCTAATCTTAAGAGGAAGTTTGTGAATTTTTTTCTGAAGCCAAGTTGGGATAACTATTTCTTTAATCACTTCTCAACATCCTTCTTTAGTTCTTTCCCGCTTCGGTAAATTTTATAGTCCCCTTTTTTTATCTCTTCTTCAGACTTTTTTATTGATTCTTGCCATCTTTTACTCCAGAAGTAGGTCTGATCTTTCCTGACAACACGCACAGGATTCATTATGATTTCTCCATCCTTCTCTTGAAAACTAACAAGATCTCCCTCTTTCAGACCTGATTTTTCTCTGACCTCTTTAGGGATAACAACCTGATAGTGTCTGGTTATTTTAGCAACTGTAACTGACATTATCAATCACCTCCTAATAACATAATATCTTAAAATAGTAATTTTGTCAAACTTCTATAATTGTGTCGGTTTACTCCTTGAAGTTGATATGACCACCATTGCTCTCCTTCGGCTTGCGACACAATGGCGAGTGATTAAGCAAGAGTATCAAGGATGTATCGCAATTTTGCCTTTGCTATATTGGGTTAATTTTAGGGGTGATTTTAGGTATTTTATGGGGTTATTTTAGGTTATTATTTCGCTATTGGACAAATCATGATTATATCTTCAAACATTACTTGCTTGTGGTCCTTTTTCACCCTGGGTGATCTCAAACTCTACCTCATCACCTTCTTGTAAGATCTTGAAGCCTTCTCCTTTGATAGAAGTATGATGTACAAATTAGTCATTGTCTGAATGAAAACCTATCTGCCTTTTGGTTGTTGTTGGTGGTTCTAATAATTTTCTTATGGCTTCAAAAACAATTCTAAATTGCTGGTCGTATTTCTTCTCCATCGCCTCGATCTTTCTTTTTAGGTCTTTATGAGTTAATAGCATTTGTCTTAATTTGGTAAATGTCCTCATAATCTGGATATTGACCAGTATAGCGCGCGCTATTAAGAACACTTGAAAACATGGCAACGCCTTGTTCTGTGAAGGCATATGGAAGATACTTAGCGTATTGCCCTCTCTTTAAGCTTCCAAATTGGAATCTTAAAGAATCTGCTTCGTTTATGGATTTCTTCTTTTGTTTCATAAATCCGCTCTCTCCTTGATTAGGTATCGCAAAATGCGATACCAAGATTTCTGCAAAAGAGAAGAAGGAGCTGGTGACAAAATGCCATCAGTTTAGAGACTTTTCAGAGATTTGTCCAAAATACTAATTGCCTGGTCAATCTCTTTTTTCTTAACAATCAGGGGGGGCATAATGCGAAGAACCTTCTCCTGGGTGCAATTAATTAAAAGACCTTTTTTTAAAGCCTTCTCTACAATTTTTTGGCCAGGTATTTTTAGCTCTACGCCAAGCATCAGCCCCATTCCTCTAATCTCTTTAATAAAAGGATATTTTCTCTTTAAATTCTCTAATTTTTTTTCAAGGTATTTACCCATCTTTTTGGTATTCCTTAGTAGATGCTCCCTTTCTATCGTTTCCAATACAGCCAGAGCAGCAGAGCAGGCAAGAGGACTACCGCCAAAGGTAGAGGCATGCGTTCCCGGTACCATTAAATCGGCAATTTCCTTTTTCGCGATCAGGGCGCCGATGGGAAATCCTCCTCCTAAGCTCTTTGCCAAAGTCATCACGTCCGGGACCACCCCAAAATTTTGATAACAGAAAAACTTTCCGGTCCTGCCCATACCGGTCTGCACTTCGTCAAAGATAAGAAGAATCTTCTTTCTATCACAGAGTCTTCTTAAAGAGAGGAGATAATCCCTTTTAGCAATATTAATTCCACCTTCTCCTTGAATCGGCTCTAAGAATATTGCCACCGTTTTTTTGGTGATTGCATTTTGAACAGCCTTTAAGTTATTGAAGGGAACTATTTTAAACCCTTCGGGCAATGGTGCAAAACCTTCCTTTACCTTTTTTTGACCGGTTAGGGTTAGGGTGGCAAGCGTTCGACCATGAAAGGAATTTTCCATCGAGATAATCTCATAGCGATGACTCTTTCTTCCATCCCGTCCACTGGACGGGAGCCCTCCATAAAGCCTGGCCAATTTTATTGCGGCCTCATTTGCCTCAGTTCCCGAATTACAGAAGAAACATTTTCCCCCAAAGGAAATGCGAGACAATCTTTCTGCCAATTTCCCCTGGAGCCGATTATAGTAATTGTTGGGGATATGCAAGATGATTTTGCTTTGCTTTTTGATTGCGGCCACAACTTCTGGAGGAGCATGTCCCAAACCGCTTACCGCCCATCCCGGGAAAAAGTCAAGATATTTCTTTCCCTTAATATCCCAAACATTTGCTCCCTTACCCCTTGCCATTACCAATGGATATTGTTTATAGCATGGGATAACAAACTTCCGATAAAGTTGAATAACTCCTTTTGAGCTCATTCCTTTTTATTCCTTTCCAACACAATCTCTGTGCCAATACCTTTATCGGTAAAGATCTCTAAAAGAAGACTGTGGGAAAGTCGACCATTAACAATATGCACCTTATTCACGCCGGATCCCAGGCTCCTCAAGCCTGCTTTTACCTTGGGAAGCATTCCTTCCGAAATTACCCTCTCCTCAATTAAGGCCTCTGCCTCTTCCTTAATTAGCATAGGGATTAAGGTCTCTGTATCCTCTGGATTACGCATTATCCCCTTAACACTGGTAATGAAAGCAAGTTTTTCTGCTCTTATATCCGAGGCAATTTCAGAGGCAGCCGTATCGGCATTAAGATTATAGAGTTTTTTATCCTTCCCTAAACCTAATGGCGGAATTACCGGAATAAAACCCTGGTTCAATAGTTCTTCTAAAAGCTCTCTTTTAACCTGGACAATTTCACCCACAAAACCGAGGTCAAACCCTTTAGAGAAGGCCTTTTTTACCTTAAAGAGTTCGTCCTCAGGTAGAATACCTTTCGCTCTTCCTCCCAATTTTTTAATCTGCTCAACAAGATTGTTATTAACCTCAAGCAATACTTCTTTCACGATCTTAATCGCCTCCTCATCGGTTATCCTTAAGCCATCTATAAATTTAGTTTCCTTTCCTTCTGCAGCCAGCCTTTCCGTGATAAAACGCCCTCCCCCATGAATGATCAGCGGTTTCATTCCTACCGAGGACATAAAGATGATATCCAAAAGAATGGATTTAACTGTGGTTTCGTTTTCCATTAGATTGCCACTGTACTTGATTACCACTGTGCTACCCTTAAACCTTTGAATGTAGGGGAGGGCCTCGATCAGGATATCTGCCTTCTTAATAATTTCTTCCATAATGTTGCCTATTTTACTCCATTCTGGAAAATCAGTAAATCATCCCCGGATTAATCTTCTCTTTATCTCTTCGTACTTCTCTCTTGTTTTTCTCACAATCTCCTCCGGTAGCCGAGGGGGTGGTGGTTTTCTATCCCATTTTATTTTTATTAAATAATCCCGGACGAACTGCTTATCCAAACTCTCCGGGGAAATTCCTACCCGATATTTATCCTCTTCCCAGAACCGTGAGGAATCCGGGGTAAGAAGTTCATCAATAAGGGTTAATTGATCATCAACAAGGCCAAACTCAAATTTGGTATCGGCAATAATAATGCCCCTTTCCAAAGCATACTTGGCTGCTTTTTCATAGAGGGAAAGGGAGGTCTCCTCCAGCCGATGAGCTAACGCTGCCCCCACCCTTCTTACCAATTCCTTTTGGTCGATATTCTGGTCATGCCCGCTTTCCTCCTTTGTCGCCGGAGTAAAGATAGGGGAAGGCAATCTCTCCGATTGCTTCAATCCTGCCGGCAGCTTAATCCCGCAAATTGAGCCCTTTTCCTGATATTCCTTCCAAGAACTACCAGCAAAATAGCCACGGACAACACATTCAATCTTAATCTTTTTTGCTTTTTTGACAATCATTATTCTATCACTTAGAAGTTTTTGAAAGGAAGAAAGAGATTCCGGAAGGTCCCTGGTCTCTGCCGAAAGGAGATGATTGGGGATAATCTCTTTGGTATAGTCAAACCAGAAAACGGAAATTTGCGTCAGAACCTTCCCTTTATCCGGAATTGCTGTAGGAAGGGTACAGTCAAAGGCAGAGATGCGGTCGGTGGCCACCATCAGGAGCCTATCCCCCAAATCATAAAGTTCTCTTACCTTCCCCGAGTAAAAAAGAGGTAAGGGCAATTTTAATTTAACTAAGGGTTTGTTCATCTTTAGAGTTTCTTCAATCTAAAAAACAGTTCTTCGTAGACTCTTGCATCCCGGCGAATACCTATCTTGATTACCAAAACCAAAATCTTATTCTTTATAATTCTGTAGATGACGCGAAAATCTCCTACAGACAATCTCCAATAGCCTTTGAATTCACCGCGCAGTGGTTTTCCATAGGATTCCGGGTCCAGGGAAAGTTTTTTTCTTATTGTTCTGAGAATGTAGAGCTGCTCAGAGAAATCAATTTTCTTGAAATCTTCCTCTATTACCAAACGGTGAATTTTGACGTGCCACATTATTTAGCCTTAATTTTCCTCTCTACTTTCTGGACATTTAAGTAATCGGTAGGTTTGGAATGAGATTCCCTCTCTTTGGCTAAATATCCCAGTGCAACATCCTCTAAGATATCCAAAATCTCCTCTATCTCATCATATTTCTTTATCGCCAAAAGCACTGCTACCGGTTTATTCCGCTTTCCAATTAAGACCTTATGCTTTCTTGCTTCCTCCAATATTTTGTCAATATTGGTTCTTAATTCAGAAACACCAACCAACGTAGTATCCTCTTTTACAGTAATCATCTTTGTTTCACCTCCAGAGTAAATTACGCTACTATACAATATACTATCTTTAGTAGTAATATACGTAATTAGTCTTTCAGATTAAGCATGTAGTAACTATATCACGCTATCATTAAATTGTCAAATAAATATTATATTCAATAAACAATTCAATCGTCTTGTATAAAGTTTCAAACTCATAGATAGCTCCTTCGTCTATTCCAATCTTCGGTACTTTGGTCTGTTAATATCTACTTCTTTCTATAAAGCCGTGGTAGAAACATCGGAACTTCATTCATATATTCTTCATATTGAGAACCAAGTTTATCAATTAATAACTTTTCTTCATATCGTGAAATAAAGTAATAAAACAGAATGATGATGATCCATATAAAGAATGAAATAATGGATAAAGAAATAATGATGAATCCAAAATACAATAATATGGAACCCAAATAGATTGGATGGCGTACAATTGAAAATACGCCAGATTTTATAACAACTAACTCCTCTCTTTGTTTACCAAAAACATCTTTAAGACCAGATCGAGCTAAAAAACACGAAAGAATAAAGAAAGGTAGTGAGAAAAGTATCCTAAGATAAAACGGAAAAAGTTGTGCCAAGAACATTGAGAAATGTAGGGTGAACTTATCAACTAGCAAACCCGTAAGAAAAAGGATAAATAGTATTATCTGTCCTATGTCACTTAGCAAATGTTCTCCAGCAAGATCTTTTCGATGTTCATATACTTTCCGCTTATAACCTTTTCTCTCATCCATTATCTACCACCTCGATAAAGAACATTTTTGCGGCATTTCGCATAACAGTTCATAACCGAATTACTTCGTTTATGCACAACTCTGGGTGAAGCTTTTAAAAGTAGGAGGCGGCTGTTGTCTCACTCTCCCAGACAGTAACCTTAGCCACCTTAATTTTTTTATTTTTAGCGAATAAATTCGTTAGTTTCTGATAAAGATAATAAGCGATATTTTCGGAGGTCGGGCTAATCTTTTTAAAGGAAGGGATTTCATTTAAGTACTGATGGTCAAGAGGTTTGACTACTTCTTCTAATTTTTCTTTTATCTCCTTAAAGTCCAGTAAAATTCCTGTTCTTTTCAATTTGCTTCCCGATAAGAAAAGCTGAATCTTCCAATTATGGCCATGCAGTCTCTCGCATTTCTTGTTGGCTGTTTTAAGTCTATGGGCTGCAGAAAAGGTGCTCTCTACCATCAATTCAAACATTTTCCGTAGTTATCGAGCTTGCTCGACTATAATGCAAAGCAAGCTTTGCTACTCCATAATGCCAACCAAGGTTGGCCACTACAGATGAACTATCTCAGCGATAAAGCTCCTTCCTAAAAATTGCTGGGAAATTTTTCTAAAATTTGGCACCTCATCGCTGAAGAAAAACTGATGCCTTGGGGAAGTAGTCGGTCTCCGCAAAACTTTTCTCTTCTCCAAAAATCTTTTGCTCTTACTGAGCACCTCTTCGGCAGAATCAACAAGGGATACCTTTTCTCCCATCTCCTTTCTAATTACCCTCTTCAGGAGGGGATAATGGGTGCAGCCCAAGATTAAGGTATCAATGCCCTTCTTTTTTAATTTTTTAAGATAGAAATGAGCGATCCTCTCGGCAACCTTATCCTTCAGCCAATTTTCCTCCACCAGAGGAACAAATAAGGGGCAGGCCTGGACAAGAACAGAGATTTCAGGGCGATGCCGATGAATCAGCCTGGGATAGGCTTTACTCCTTATCGTAGCCGCTGTTCCAATAACGCCAATCCTATAATTTCTCGTAATCTTTAGAGCTCTTATGACGGCGGGTTCCAAAACTCCAATGATGGGAAGGTCGGTCTTTCCTTGAAGGACGGGAAGGGCGAGGGCAGAGATGGTATTACAGGCAACAACAATTAGTTTAGGATTGAATTGAAGGAGAAAATGAATATCTTCAAGACCAAATCTAATTACCGTGGCCTTGCTCTTTGAGCCATAAGGAACTCGGGCAGTATCTCCAAAATAGACAATCCTTTCCTCTGGCAAAGAGGATAGAAACTGTCTGACAACGGTAAGTCCCCCAATGCCGGAGTCAAAAATTCCAATTGGTCTATCCCTCTTGGAAATAACGGATGATTGCTTTATAAAGTGTTTCGGCAATAACCTGCCTGACATGAGGATCCCTTAAATTAGCCTCCATATTGCGATTACAGATAAAGCCTATCTCTACAAGGGCAGAAGGCATCTCGGTGTACTTAAGCACAAAATAATTTTTCTCCTTAACTCCTCGATTGGGGATGAGTAACCTCTTGGATAGTTCCCCCTGAATTACACTGGCCAACCTTCTACTTTTCTCAAGGACATTGCCTTCATTTAAATCACCGATAATTACCCCTAAATCGGACTCATTTGTGATATCAATGTCATCAATGCTTCCATAGTTGGCGCTCTTGGAACGAGGACAATATGTCTCAAAACCATCGGCACTCCATCGGTTATAACGGGCAGAATTGGTATGGATAGAGAGAAAAAGGTCTGCCTTCTTCTGATTGGCTAATTTGACTCTCCGGTCCAGATCTTCTCTTGAAGTTGAACCAAGATGTCGATCGTCCTTACGGGTCATCAGGACTGTCAATTCCTTCCTCTTCTTTAATAGATTATTGAGTCTTAAAGCAATATCTAAATTCACATCCTTCTCTCTCAATCCGTATTCACCAATAGCCCCAGGATCTCTACCTCCATGGCCAGGGTCGAGGATAATAATCTTTTTAGATGTCGATGCTGTGGATGAGACAATGGCCGTCTCAATTGAAGGGGACCGAAGGGAAAGACCAACCGCTTCCTCAATGGATGGAACGGATTCTTCCTCTTTAGGAGTAGTAACCTCAAGTTTGCTTAAAACTTCCTTAATGCAAGACAAGGGAACAACAAACATCCCCTCAATAAATTGGGGAGGAGGCTCAATCTTTCCTATCTCGCCATTAACTAAAATATCGCTGCATCCAGCAATTAAGGAAATTGTGTGATTTTGGTAAAAAAGGAGGGCCCTTCCTTCAGAAATGCCAAAACTCAACCTTGCCTCTAAGAGCCTCGCTAAATCATCCAGGGGGATAAATCTCGTTCCTTCCTTGATGTAAGTGGAGATATCATTCTCTCTGATTTTTTCATCTAAATCAACCTCTGCTGCCAAGAGAAAGGGAATAAAAAAAATTGTTATCAGCAAAAAGGATAGTCTTTTCATCAGTGGAGGCGCCGGGTAGTGAGCCCGGGTCCAGAAAAGATCACAAAAGAGGTCTCTTCATGCTTAGTTCCTGTTTTGGCTTTTCTTCCAGAACTTCCAGGAACAGAATCTCTGGAAGAGCAGGTCTTTTGATCTCATTCTACCCTACAAGACCGGATAGGGTAGAACCAGTCTGTTATCCGACCCATTTATGGCCCCACAGACAAGGACCATATAGGGTTCCTGCCTAATTAGGCAGGAAGGTAATTTGCCGTTTCGGCAGTTGTTTTTTGAGGATTTTTTACGAGCCTTTCCTCAAACTCGGCATGCTGCCTCTTTTATCTCTTTTCTGTCGAATCGCTTCGCCCCCTTTATTTTTTTAATCTCTTTCTTATCTCTCTTTCTGCTTCTCTCTTTTTAATTGCTTCTCGCTTATCAAACTCCCTTTTTCCTATTGCAAAAGCCAGTTCCACCTTAACTCTTCCCCTTTTAAAATACAGGGAGAGAGGAATGAGGGATAACCCTTTTGATAGCTTGCCGAGAAGCGCTTCAATCTCTCTTCGGTGAAGCAATAGTTTCCGGCTCCTTGTAGGATCACCCTTATCTGTACTATGACTATAGGGGCTGATGTGCATATTATACAAAAAAACCTCTCCTTTGTCAATGCGCGCGAAACTGTCGGCAAGAGAAACTTTTCCTTCCCGAAGCGACTTTACCTCTGAACCGAGCAGTTGAATCCCCGCTTCCACCTTCTCTAAAATCTTATAATTATGCCAGGCTCTTTTATTGCGAGCAATAATTTTAGTTCTCATTGACTTCTCTCTCATTTTTCAGTATATTATATAACAGCAATGAAATCAAAGATAAAAATTGCGGCTTCCCTTTTAGCGGCAGATTTCAGCGAGCTCAGCCGGGAGGTCAAAATGGTTGAGAGAGCCGGGGTTGACCTTCTTCATCTTGACATTATGGATGGTCACTTTGTCAATAACATTAGCTTTGGACCGGGAATAGTCAATTCTCTGAAAGCAAAAATAAAGTTACCCTTTGATACCCATTTGATGATTGAAAATCCGGAAAGGTACATCAGAGAGTTTGCCCGAGCCGGAAGTAGAATCATCACCTTCCATACCGAGACGGCCAGAAATCCAAAGGAACTGATTAAATCGATCAGAAAACTGGGTTGTTCTCCAGGGATTGCCCTCAATCCCAAGACACCTGTTTCTCAGGTGAGACCGTTTTTGAAAGAGGTGGATTTGATTTTGGTAATGACCGTTAATCCTGGCTTTGGAGGACAGAAATTTATCCCGGCTACCCTTGCTAAATTAAGGGAATTAAAGAGAATTCTTAGCAAAAAAAATCTAAAATTTGATTTGGAGGTAGATGGCGGCATAAATAGAGAAACGGCGAAAATGGCGGTTTCCGCCGGAGCAAATATTTTAGTCGTCGGAACCTATCTTTTCCAGAGCAAAAAGATGAAAAAAAGGATAAAAGAACTGCGATGCGGAGGATAAAGAGAAGGAAAGAACTGGAAGCGATCCTGAAGAAAAGAGCCTCTCTTGCCCCCGGGCTGGAAAAAAAGGTAAGAGGAATCATTTCCGCGGTTAAAAAAGACGGAGATTCTGCTCTTTTTGACTTGACAGAAAAGTACGATGGCGTGAGATTAAAGGATCTTAGGGTCAAGGAGGAAGAGATCAAAAGAGCATCCTTGGTTCTGGATAAATCTTTAAAAAGAACGATTGCTCTCGCCAGGAAAAGAATAGAGGAATTCCACAAGAAAGAGTTGCCATCCGGTTTTCTCCTTAAGAAAAGGTATTGTTATGTAAAAAAAGTTTTTACCCCAATAGAGACTGTCGGAATTTATATCCCGGCGGGCACCTCCCCCCTTATCTCAACCGTTCTGATGACGGTAATTCCGGCAAAGATTGCGGGAGTAAAGAGGATTATTCTTGTCTCGCCCCCAAAAAGGAATGGCAAGATTAACCCCTATATTCTGGCCACCGCTTCTCTCTGTGGGATAAAAGAGATTTACAAAACAGGAGGAGCACAAGCAATAGCCGCTCTTGCCCTGGGGACAGAAACCATTCCCAGGGTGGATAAAATCATTGGGCCGGGAAATCGGTATGTCACAACCGCCAAGAGGCTCCTCTTTGGCGATGTCGATATTGACCTCTTAGCCGGACCAAGTGAGGTAGTAATTTTAGCCGATGAGACTGCAAAAGCTTCCTTTGTTGAAACTGACCTTTCAGCTCAATCCGAACATACCGGGGGATTGGCAATTCTTATCACCAATTCAGGGACTTTAGTTAAAAAAGCAGAAAAAAATGTAAAAAATGGCTATTCAATTTTAGTAAAGGAAGATAAGGAGATGATTGAACTCGCCAATAGAATCGCTCCGGAACATTTGCAGATAATGATGGAAGAACCGGAGAAAATAGCCAGAAGAATAAAAAATAGCGGGGCTATTTTTCTGGGCAATTACAGTCCGGTGGCGATTGGTGATTATCTTGCCGGGCCAAGCCATGTCCTTCCTACAGGAGGCTCAGCCAGATTCTTTTCCGGACTCTCAGTTGCCAGTTTCTTAAGAGGATTCTCCCTCATCTCCTGGAGGAAAAAGGAGATAGAAAAATGGGGAAAGGAAATTGAAAAACTTGCTAAAATAGAGGGGTTGCCATATCATGCAAAATCAATTAGAATAAGAAGAGAAAAATGAAAAAAAGAAAAGCAACAATTAAAAGGGAAACATCGGAAACAAAGATTGCTCTCTCTTTAGAGATAGATGGTGAAGGTAAAGGTAAAATAAAAAGTCCT
Source organism: bacterium (assembly GCA_030637775.1). Lineage (GTDB taxonomy): Bacteria > Ratteibacteria > UBA8468 > UBA8468 > UBA8468 > DAOVGU01. Next base: position 17,733 of record DAOWFY010000019.1, read on the forward strand.
ATTGGTCTTTTGAATCATATGCTCATCCTTTTTGCTAAACATGGTCTTTTCAACTTAAAAATTGTAGCTACCGGTGATATCGAGGTCGATCAACACCACCTCAGCGAAGACTTAGGGATCTGTCTGGGAGAGGCAGTAAAGAAGGCTTTGGGGAATAAGAAGGGGATTTGTCGCTTTGGATTTGCGATGCTGCCGATGGATGAGGCTCTGGTAGCAATATCCATCGATATTTCTGGAAGGCCTTTTCTTGCCTACAATGTCCCTAAAAGAAGAAGAAAAGGAGAATTTGATACAGAATTATTGAAGGAATTCTTTCAAGGCTTTGTTAACCATAGCGGAATTACTCTCCATATCAATCTCCTCTACGGAGAAAATCTTCATCATATCATCGAGGCAACATTCAAGGGATTGGCAAGAACACTCGATGAGGCAACTAAGATTGACCAGCGTATCAAAAGTGGCATCCCTTCTACAAAAGGAAGGATATAAATTGCGCTACTTACTAATCATACTATCTTCAGTAGCAATCTGGAAATCCTGTACCTACAGTTAATATATTCCCAAATGGTTGAAGAACCGAAAAAAAAGGAGAAAGAGGAAAAATCCGAAGCATCGATAAAGGATCTGGCAAAGCGGCTGAAGGATAGAACAGCCTCAGAATTTATGGAGCTGGTTGAGCTCTTAAAGAGTCCGCGTAGGCTTTTCTGGCATAATTTCTTTGCGGGTCTGATCAGAGGGTTAGGAATGGCCATTGGATTTACAATTTTAGGAGCAATCATCGTTGCCATTATCATTTTTTCCCTTAAAAAAATGGTTACGTTTCCCTTAATTGGAAAATTTATCACCAATATTATCGATGCGGTTAAAGAACAGCTGCCAAAAGGAAGAATCTATTAATGAAAAAACATGTTAGGGATTTCTTAACTTACCTTCGGGTGGAAAGGAATCTTTCGCCTCACACCTTAAGGGCTTATGAAAGTGACCTTTATCAATTTGAAAAATTTATTGGGGAGCAAAAGATCAGGATAAAAAAGGTTGACCCTAAACTATTACGCAACTATCTAATCTTCTTGCAGAGGAATTGCCAGCGGAAAACAATTCAGCGAAAATTTGCTGCGCTTCGTTCCTTTTTTAAGTTTCTAAGTCAGCACAAAATCTGCTCTACCAATCCTGCCTTAGCGATAAGAACACCAAAGATGGAAAAAAGACTGCCAAGGTTTCTTGATGAGGAGGAAACAATTAGATTATTGGAAGCCCCCGGTAGCGACCTCTCTGACCTCAGGGATAAAGCAATCTTAGAAACCCTATATAGCACCGGAATAAGGGTATCTGAATTGGCAAATTTAAAGGCTTCAAATTTAGACTTTATTGGCGGTTCCATCAAAATAAAGGGAAAGGGCGGAAAGGAAAGGATTGTACCCATCGGGGAGAAAGCATTGGAAGCAATAAAAAATTACCTTTCCCATTCTAAGAAATCTAAAGATGTACTTTTCTTAAACAGATTTGGAAGGAAACTTTCTAACGTGGGAATCTACAAAATCCTTAAAAAGTATGGAGAAAGAGTAGGATTGAGAGAGCCGATAAGCCCTCATATCCTAAGACACTCCTTTGCCACCCATCTCCTTAACCGCGGGGCTGACCTGCGGGCGGTGCAGGAATTGCTGGGTCACAGTAACCTTGCGACGACCCAAATCTATACCCATTTAACTACCTCCCGGCTCAAAAAGATTTACCAAAAATCCTTCCCTCGTGCCTAAAAAGGTCATCCTCAGAAATTATCTTCAAATCCATTCAAATAAAGTTTTTTTCTTGAAGAGATTAGGAGGAGTATTGTAGAATAAAAATGGAAAAATGGAGTATAAAAGTCTGAGCGGAGAAGTTAAAATTCCTGTCCTGGGAATAGGCACCTGGGGTATGGGAGGAGAATTTAGCAAAGATTATTCTTCGGACAAGGAAGATATCTTTGCTCTAAAGACGGCTATTTCTCTGGGTATGACCCACATTGATACGGCAGAGTTGTATGCAAGTGGCCATTGCGAGGAACTGGTAGGAGAAGCTATCAGAAACTTTGATCGAGAAAAGATTTTCATTACTACCAAGGCCTGGGAGGACCACTTAAAATATGATGCCCTTATCCGCGCGGCAAAGAGAAGTTTAAAGTGGCTAACCAGGTAGAATATAATCTTTTGGTAAGAGCACCCGAGAAAGAATTGTTACCTTATTGTCAAGAGAAGGATATTATGTTAGTGGCTTACAAGCCTTTAGCCGGAGGAAAATTGGCAAAACCTGGATATAAATTATTGGATCTTTTGGCTAAAAAATATAAGAAGAGTCCCGCCCAAATCTCTTTGAATTGGTTAATATCCAAACCAAAGGTGGTGGTTATTCCTAAGGCTTCAACAATAGTTCACTTAGAAGATAATTTGGGGGCGGTAGGTTGGAGGTTGGAGAAAGAGGACTTACGGAAATTGGATGAAAACTTCACTCCCTAAACGCTTTCTTTCTCAAATTGTTCTCTTTACTAATTTAGCAATCCTTGCTCCTAACCTTCTGCATTGGGCTTCTACTCGGGAGTCGGGAGCGCCGATAGAAACTACTCCATAATGCCCACCCTCCGGGTCTCCCTGGATAATCATCCCGTGGATAAGGAGAGCTTTGAGAATATCGGTGATGGTGGTTTCATTGCAACCTACCTCCCAGAATACCCCTAAATCCCCAAATCGGTATACTGCTTCCGGCCATCTTTTCCAAATATATGTTTGTAAATATTTGAAGAATAAGAAAAAAAGTATATAATGATAAAGGGAGGCTTAATTTAAATAAAAGGTAAAAACGTTTTATTATGGAAATAGGAATACCTAAAGAAACAAAAAATAATGAATTTAGAGCGGCTTTAATTCCGGATGATGTGGTAAAGTTAGTTAAGAGCGGGCATAAGGTTTACCTGGAAAGAAGTGCTGGCGCTGGCTCTAATTTTTCTGATACGGAATATGAAAAAGCGGGGGCTAAGATCTGTGATACTGTTTATGACTGCAAAATTATTGTCAGGGTAAAGGAACCGGCATTGGATACAATAAAAGAAAAACAAACAATAATGGCTTATTTGCATATTGAAAAGGGACAAAATCCTGAATTGCTAAATAAGTTAAAAGAGAAGAGAGTTTTAAGTTATGCTTATGAAGAAATAAAGAATAAAAAAGGTGAAAGACTGGTTAACTTGGGTTTTGAAGCGGGGATTGTTGGTATTGTTGAAGGTTTTAGGATCAAAGGTTTATTACCTGTTGCTGAACACAGAGATAAAAAAGAAATTTATTCTGAGGTAGCAAAATTA
>DAOWFY010000043.1 GCA_030637775.1 bacterium
AAATTTTCTATCTTGATTTTGTCTTCCTGAATACTTAATTTGTTTTTTAAAATATTTATCAAACTTTCTACCATCCTGGGAGGCCCACAGATATAAAAGGTCCGCTCGTTAAAATCTGATATTTCTTCCTCGATCATTTTATCATCGATATACCCGGTTCTGCCTTGCCATGCTTGTTGATCTATGTCCGGGAAGGTTAAGGTATAAACTACACGGATATTTTTATTGACTGACTGCATTTCATCTAAATCCTGCCTGAATATAATATCTTCCTCTTTATTGTTGCCATAAAGTAATATGATGTCTGTGGGCAATCTCTTATCCGTGACAAATTTACATATGCTCCTTATAGGAGTTATGCCTATACCCCCTGAAAGAAAGGTTATCTTTTCATATTCACCTTCAAATGTAAAAGAGCCATAAGGCATCTTTAATTTTGTCCAATCACCCATCTTTAACCTATCTAAAGCCTTTGAAAATGGACTTTCAGTTATTCTCTTGGTAAATTCCACGTACCCTTTCTCGGTAGGAGAGTTGGAAAAAGAGAAATGTTTTGCCCTTTCTATTCCTTCAATTTTTATGGTAACAAAAAAGAACTGCCCCGGCTTAAAATCCACCCCTTCTTTTATTCTAAACCGAAAGCTTTTTGCATCATGGGTTCTCTGTATTATATCCGATACCTCTGTCTCAAATTCAATCATTATTCTTTGGTTATTAGAACACCTCTTTTTCACAGGTAGAGATAGCAATGTCTACCTCTTTTTGAAGTTCACGCGGTAACCCCATTATAGATGTATCCAGGAATCCTCTGACAATGGCTGCCTGTGCTTCACCCTGGCTTAGCCCTCTGGCCATAAGATATTCTATTTCATCTTTAGCAATTTTACCCACCGCCGCCTCGTGAGACATATCCACTCCTTCAACGGTTCCCTCCAGCTCGGGTATCGCATGAATTAAGCCTTTCTCGCTCACCATAAGACCCCGGCACTCAAGATGGGCCTTTATTCCTTGCACTTCTCCTTTCAGATGACCCCGGGCAATGATATCTCCGCCGGCGCTGACTGCCCGGGCTATGACTTCCGCCCTTGAACCGCTTGCCTTTAATATCACCCTTGAGCCTACATCCAGATGCGTGCCCGGAGGGGCGAAGAGGATAGAATTATATCGGGCCATCGCCCCCCGGCCCACCAACTCGGCCTTAGGATACATTTGTAAGGTCTTTACTGGCTTGAGGCAGATATAGTTTGATAAGAATGTGCCGCCTTCTTCAACCAGGGCAGCGGTCCTGGGTCTGACAGAGACATCTTCGGCCCAGTTGTGGATCATCGTAAAGGTTAACTTTGCACCTCTTTTAACATAAAATTCCGAGATACCGATGTGCAGGCCTCGGCGAACATCACTTGCTGTTGCGCAACCGGTGATAACCTGCAGATCTGCTCCTTCTTCGGCAATTATTATATTGTGGACGTTCTGAATTATATTATTATCGTTTATGAACAGGCATGCTTGCAGGGGATAAACTGCCTTTACGCCCGGAAGCGCCCTCAAAAAATAACCATGGTGCGGTTGGATTTGCGCCTGCCTGGTAAATTTATCGGCATCTGCTGATACCAGCCTCCAGAAATAATTATCCACCCACTCATACTTCTTAAGTGCTTCTGTGGTGCTCATTACCTCAAGACCAGGATAAAAGCTTCTTGAATGCACTACGCTGTGGTCCATCTGAATGTAAGTACCGGCACGATTCTTATGCGATGGGTCCACTCCCGCGGAGAGCATATTCTTCCTCTGGTCAGGATTAATCTTTTGCAGGTCTTTTAGGTAGGTCTTCGGTTTTGCTTCAGACCTGTATGAGGTAATATCTACTTTCCTGGCTTGTGGGATCTTCTTTTTAGTTCTTCCCCTTCGCATGTTGTACACCATTCATAACCGTGTTCCTTTATTGTTTCCAGTATTCTCTTTGGGTCTCCCCTACAGTGAAGCCTTCCGCCCACTAAGACACAACCCTCATCGGGCTTTACATAGTTAAAGATATAGCCGGTATGGGTGATGATTAAACCGGTATTATCTTCGTGCTTATTGAGGATCCGATTCATAATCTTGCCTACGAGTACGATATTTTCTAAATCAACCCCTGATTCCGGTTCATCAAAAAGGCTAAGCCCCGGTGAGCACGCCAAAAGTTGTAATAACTCAGAGCGCTTTAACTCTCCGCCAGATAATCCTAAGTTTATATCTCTCTCCAATAATTCTTTTAAGTTAAGCTCTCCTACCTCTTTATCGCGATTAAAATCACCTTGCTTTATTATCTCCACCATTTGCCTGATTTTAATTCCTCTTATCGCCGGCGGTCTTTGGAACATAATCCCGATGCCTGAACGGGCACGTTCATCGATGGATAAATCGTTGATCCGTTTGCCTCTAAATATAATATTTCCCCGTGTAACCTTATAACCAGAAAAACCCATTATCGCCATAAGGAGAGAGGTTTTGCCCGAACCATTAGGTCCAAAAAGCGCAAGTTTCTGACCCTTCTTAATTTCCAGGTTTACGTCAGTTAAGACTTCCTTGCCCGATACGGTAACACTTAAATTCTCTATCCTTAACATATTAAAATATTATATTTGCCATCTTTCACCTTATTTTCTTATAGCCCATAGACCATGAATGTTGCAATATTCTCTCATCTGAAGAATATCTCCCTCAATTTCAAATTCTGCCTCCGGAGTTTCCCCTGGCTTCAAAAACTTCCTCGCTACGCCATCCTTCATTGCTACCTCTATCCATTCTATGTAGTGCTTCTCTTCCATTGGATGGGGGACACTCCCAACCTTCACCTTAACACCTTTATCCATTTTCTCTGACACGGGGAGATGCTTTTCCATTCCCTGTTCTCCTGTCTTCTCTTCGAGAAGCTTCATCGGCTGGTCACAACATACGAGCTGTTCCTTCCCTTCGTGCAAGACCTCTACAATGTTTCCACAGATCTCGCACTTGTAGACCTGCAATCTCTCAGTCATTTTTACCCCCTTTATTGGGACATTCCTTTTTCACCCCGATCACCCCCCTTAGGAAGAATCTCTTTGCTAATTTATTATACCATATTTTTTTGTCAATGTATGAATTAGCAAATACTTACTTGACAAAATTCCACCTTTTAGTGTATACTTGATAAAGTTGATTTAATAGGTAGACTTTAACAGGAAAGTGCAGTAAAATGAGAATTTCAAAAAAGGGAGAATATGCTTTAAGGGCAATGATCGCCCTTTCCTTGAATTACAAGAAAGATTTTGTGCAGATTCAGAAGATATCAGAAAAAGAAGGAATACCGGAAAAATTTTTAGAGCAGATTTTGCTTGAGCTCAAGAAATCTGGCTTGCTTCAAAGTAGACGTGGCATTGGCGGAGGATACAGTTTAATCAAACCTCCACACGAAATTACTCTTGCTCAGGTAATCCGTATCATTGATGGACCTCTTGCCCCGTTGAGCTGTGTAAGTAAATGGGCACACATAAGTTGTCCTGAAGAGAAGAACTGTGGGCTTCGTAGTGTAATGTTAGATGTCCGAAATGCTATCGCCAAAATCTTAGAAGGACTCACTTTTGCTGATGTTTGCAAGAGAACGAAAGGGGTGTTTAAGAAAAGAGCAAAGATAATAAGGAGGAAATAATTTTTTAATATAAAATCTACTTAGTAGATGGACATTATAATGTTTGTTTAGAAAAGAGAAGAGATGATGTTAGAATTATCTTTATGGCTAGGTCTTACCATAATCATAATTGCTTTTGGATGCGAATATATGGATTCAACCTTAGGCATGGGATACGGTACAACGCTCACACCGGTACTCTTGCTTTTTGGTTTTAGCCCACTGCAAATCATCCCCCCAATTTTGTTGTCAGAACTGATAACTGGTCTCTTGGCAGGATTTTTCCACCACCGGGAAGGAAATGTAAATTTTAGGCCCAAAACAACAAATATCTCTATCATTATAAGCAAATTGAGAGCTCTAGGATATATTGAAAGTTTTAAAAGAGGAATCCCTCTTCATCTAAAAGTTGCTTTGCTCTTGGCATGCTGTAGTATTGTTGGTACAATCGCTGCGGTTTTTGTGGTCTTCAACATTCCAAAGTTGTGGTTAAAGCTTTATATTGGTTTTTTAGTTCTTGCAATGGGGGTAATTATTGTCATTTGTCTCAACAGGGAATTTAAGTTCTCCTGGAAGAAGATTACTTTTTTGGGCCTGATTGCTTCTTTTAATAAAGGAATGAGTGGGGGAGGATACGGTCCAGTAGTAACCGGTGGGCAAATTTTGTCCGGCGTAGAAAGCAAAAGTGCACTTGGAATTACATCTTTAGCTGAAGGTTTAACCTGTTTAGTGGGAGTAATTACCTATATCCTTGTTTCAAAAAACCCTCTTGATTGGAAATTAGCCCCGTTTATCATTGCTGGGGCTGTTTTTTCGGTTCCTTTCTCTGTTATAAGTGTAAAAAAGATAAGTATAAAAAAATTGAAATTAGCAATTGCTGCACTTACTATAGTTCTGGGGCTATTTACTATTATAAAGACTTTAAAAAGTTTATGATCGTTAAATGAGAACTTTGGTAATTCGCGAATAAAGACTTTTTCGAAGATTTCAAGGTGCTCTTATTTTTTGAGGGTCTGTCGCTAAGGACAGGAAAATATTAAGGGGTTCTCTCCCATTCAAGATGCCAGTTTGCACTATACTCATTATTACCGCGTGATTTCTGGCTCCAGCCTTTGACCTATTCC